>JAKPMW010000416.1 GCA_029548715.1 Spirochaetota bacterium
CACAAGCGCAATGGCTATCCAGCCCCGCCCGGCCGTCACGTTTTCCTGCCAGGCCGGCACATACACCAGCGAGAGGTAGGCACCGCCCAGCCCGCAGAGAGCACCACCCAGCAGAACATGCATGTACTTGTACAGGCTGACATTGATGCTCGAGGCATCGGCGGCCGCGGGATTTTCGCCAACCGCACGCAGATTGAGACCGAGCCTGGTCCGGTAGAGATAGATCCCCATCAGGATCGCCACCGCATACCCGGTATAGACAAACATGTCCTGCTGGAAAAATATGCGCCCGATCAGGGGGATATCGCCCAGCAGGGGGATATGTCCGGTATGGGCCATGCTCCCGGCCGAGGCAAATGCACCCAGTCCGTCAAGTTCCCAGACTGCGGGAAACCCGTCCAGGGCACCAAATGAAACTGCCTGGGAGAAGGGCTTGAAAAACTCCTTGATGGCCGCAGGAGCGACCTCACCGATCAGCTCGTTTCCGATCATGGTCGAAAACCCGGCCCCGAAAATGGTCAGCGAAAGCCCGGTGACGACCTGATTGGTCCTGAGGGTAATTGTCAAGAATGCATAGATCGCGGCCCCGAAGGCACCCGCCATGGCGGCAGCCATCATCGCCAGCAGGGCATTTCGTGTCGTCAGCCCCACCAGAAAGCCAACCACGGCCCCCATCAGCATCATGCCCTCGACCCCGAGGTTGAGATTGCCGGCACGCTCGGAAATAATCTCTCCGACAGTGGCAAACAGCAGGGGCACCCCGGCAACAACCGCGGCTGCCAAAAACGATATCAGGTATTCCATCAGACAGCCTCCTTGCCCTTGCCGGACACCGATTCGACATCAACACCCTTTAGAGTGATGCGGTAGCGCACGAGAAACTCTGCCCCCAGGACAAAAAAGAGGATCAGGGCCTGCAGGATATTGGCCGCCGCCTCGGGAATGTTGAAGGCCGTCTGGATAAAGGCCCCTCCCTCAAGCAGGGCCGCAAAGAGAATGGACACGACCAGGATCACGGGCGCAGAGAGCATCGAAAGCCAGCTGACGATGATGGCGGTATACCCGACATTGGCCGTAATCTGGGGCATGAGGGTCTTGGCCACCCCCGAGACCTGAACCATCCCGGCCAGTCCGCAGATTGCACCCGAGAGGAGCACGGTACTGATGATCCGGCGGCGAATGTTGATCCCCGCATAGAGTGCCGTGCGTTCGCTCTCACCAATGACGGAGATCTCGTACCCTGTCCGGGTATGCCGCATGAAGATATAGAGCACACCAACCAGGATCAGGGCAATGATCCAGCCTGCATGCACGCCAAACACCTCAGGCAAAACCGCATTGGGTCCAAAATTGGCAATCTTGGGAAACCCGTGCGCAGCCGGATCCTTCCATGGCCCCTGCTGCAAAAAAATCAGGACGTTGAACGCCACATAATTGAGCAGCAGGGTAACAATGGTTTCGTTGGTCTTCCAGCGTGCCCTGAGCCAGGCAGGCACAAGGGCCCAGAAAGCCCCACCCGCCATTCCTGCCGCGAGCATGAGGATCAGGAGCAGGGGCTGCGGCAGATCCGGCGTATTGAGGGCAAAAAAGGTTGCAAAGATGGCGCCCATCGCAATCTGGCCCTCGCCGCCAATGTTCCAGAACTGCATCCGGAACGCCAGCCCGATTCCGAGTGAGGTGATCAGAAGCGGAATGGCCTTTTTGATCGTCTCACTGACGCGGTATTCGTTTCCGAAAGCACCATCCACCAGGGCCGAATACACCTTGACCGGATCCAGCCCCATCAGGAGGATAAAGATGGCCGCAGTGGCCAGCGAAAGCCCCACGGCATACAACCGGACACGGACCGCATGCCCGTGGGTGACTTCCTTGCGTCGTACAAAATGGATCATGCCGGTTCCCCCGCCGTTTCTTCGTTGCGCTGCCCGACCATCAGGAGACCGAGTTCTTCCCGGGTTGTGGCCGAGGCATCGACCTCTCCTGTAATCTCACCCCGGCACATGACCGCGATCCTGTCGGAAAGCTGGATCAGGACGTCGAGTTCTTCACCGATGAAGATGATCCCCACACCTGCCTTCTTTTGTTCGTTCATCAGGTCGTAGATCGTATGGCAGGTATTGATGTCCAGCCCCCGGGTCGGATAGGCCATGATCAGCACCTTGGGACTCGAATCAAGTTCGCGCCCAAGAAGGATCTTCTGGATATTCCCTCCCGACAGATCACGGATCGGGTGATGCACACCCGGAGTCTTGATATCGAGCTTTTCGATGATCGTCCGGCAACGATCCGAAATCGACTTGCGGTCAATCAGGACCGACTTCTGATGGTGGTAGCTTTTGAGGAGCACATTGTCCACCATGTCCATCGAGGCGACAAGGCCCATTCCCAGCCGGTCTTCAGGGATAAAGCTCATGCTGATTCCACGGGCGATAATCTCCCTGGTCTCAAGTCCCACCAGTTCTTCGCCGCAAAAGAGCACTGATCCCGAACGGATCTTCATCATCCCCACGATCGACTCGCAAAGTTCACGCTGTCCGCTGTTGGCAATCCCGGCGATTCCCAGGATTTCACCAGCCCGCAGTTGCAGGGTGATTTGGTGCAGGACATCGTGCCCCAGGTCATCGGCAACCACAAGGTCAGCGATCTCGAGCAAGAGATCACCCTGTGCGACCGGGGTTCGCTCGATGGAGAGATCAACCGCCCGGCCGACCATCAGCTCGGTCAGATGCCGGGGGTTGGTATGATGCTTGTCAAGGGTCTGGATCGTCTCCCCTTTTCTGAGAACAGTGATCCGGTCCGAGATTTCCATGACCTCGTCCATTTTATGGCTGATGAAAATGATGGTACAGCCCTCGGCCTTCATGCGCCGGATGATGGCAAACAGGTTTTTGGTTTCCTGGGGGGTAAAAACGGTGGTTGGCTCGTCAAGGACCAGGACCCGGGCTCCACGGCAGAGAACCTGCAAAATGGCAAGAATCTGCTTTTCGCCGACCGACATGTCGTACACCCGCCGGTCCAGATCCACCCAGAGTCCAAAGCGGGCAGCAACCTCTTCAACCCGGGTCCGCCGCCTGCCCTGTGACAAAAAAAAGCCCGTTCGTTCGCCCACCAGGATGTTTTCGAGAGCAGTCATCGCCTCCACCAGCTTGAAATGCTGGTGGATCATTCCAATCCCGTGCCGGATCGCATCCGCAGGCGAGGAAAACACACTTGTGCTCCCGTTGATCTCGATACAACCCCGGTCAGGTGTGTAGATTCCCGCGAGCATGTTCATCAGGGTACTCTTCCCTGCCCCGTTTTCACCAAGGAGGGCATGCACCTCGCCCTCGTAAAACTCGATATTTACATTGTGATTCGCAACGACCTTGCCAAATACCTTTGAGATGCCCCTCATCGCCACACATACGCGTTGCGCTTCCATCGGTTTTGCTTGCTCCATTTCGTCTCATGCAGGGGGATGTACGAAAAGACCGCGAGCGCCCTGGCGTCCCGCGGTCCTTCAATGCCGGTCGCCGGGCTTATTTGATCTTGCCCTCGACCCCCTCGACAAACCAGTCGAACTTGAGCATGTCGCCGTCGCTCATCATCTCGCCGTCCTTGACCTTGACGGCTCCGGTCTGGTCCTTGAGCGGACCCTGGAAAACCTTTTGCGCCCCGGTGAGAATTTCCTTTGTGACCTTGTCAACAGCATCCTTGGCGCCTTCGGGGGCATTGGCCGTCAGCGGAGCCAGCCGGACGATGTCGTCATTCATCCCGCCCCAGTAGCTCTCGGATTTCCAGCTGCCGTCCTTGACGGCCTTGATCTGGCGCACGTAGTAGGGACCCCAGTTCCAGATCGGGGCTGTCATGTACGCCTTGGGAGCCTTGCTGTTCATGTCGGTATTGTAGCCGATCGACCAGACGTTGCGCTCCTCGGCAGCCTGCTGGGGACCTGCTGTATCCTGATGCTGGGCAATGACATCGACACCCTCGTCAAGCAGAGCCTTGGCCGCATCCTTCTCCTTGGCCGGATCGTACCAGGTGTGGGTCCACTTGACCTTGACGACAGCCTTGGGATTGACCGAGCGCACTCCCAGGGTAAAGGCATTGATCCCGCGCACAACCTCGGGAATCTCGTATGCAGCGACATAGCCGATCTTGCCGGCCTTGGTCTTCATCCCGGCCACAATCCCCGAGAGATAGCGGGCCTGATAGATGCGGCCAAAAAACGTCCCCATGTTTTTCCCGGTCTTGTACCCCGCGCAATGGAGAAAGGTCACATCGGGGTGGCGCTTGGCAACGTTTTCCATGTAGTCCATGTAGCCAAAACTGGTTCCGATGATGACATTGCATCCCTGCGAGATCATGTCTTCCATGACCTTTTCGGCTGCGGGAGACTCAGGAACGTTTTCCTTGTACTTGGTCTCAACCCCGGCCTCCTTTTCGAGGAAGCGCCGGCCTTCGTCATGTGCATAGGTCCAGCCACCGTCACCGATGGGCCCGATATAGACGAAACCAACCTTGATCTTGTCGCTCTTTGCGCCGGACTTTGAGCAACCGACAGCCGTCAAACCCAGGACAAATGCAATGGCCACCATGACCGCCAATACTCTCTGCATGAAAAACCTCCCGATTGATGTAACTGATTGCCGCGTGTAGATCGGCACGTCCAGACTATACTGTCAGGCAGCCTCTGTCAAGAAAACTAAAGAGATTTTTGTCGGCGTAATTCCGCCGGGCTCATGCTGAAAAGGTACAGGTATTTTTCCCGGAGCGCTTGGCCACATACATTGCCCTGTCTGCCTTGATCAAGAGGTCGGACGGATCATCCGCGTCACCGGGCCAGAGGGCGATCCCGATGCTGGCCGTGACCGAAACATCAAACCCGTCGATCTGGGCCGGGCTGGCGACGGCGGCAAGAATCCGCTGTGTGACATCATGAACGATCTGGCGCGAGTGGATTTCCTCAAGGATCACCGAAAATTCGTCACCACCCAGCCGTGCCACGGTGTCATTGTCCCGCACAGCGTCGAGCAGGCGGCGGGCCATCAAGACAAGAAGCCGGTCACCGGCCGAATGCCCGCAGGTATCGTTGACCTCCTTGAACCCGTCCAGATCCAGGAAGAGAAGCGCAACCGAATTCCCTGACCGCTTGGCCCGGTCGATCGCATGCGTCAGCCTGTCCTGAAACAGGAGCCGGTTTGGCAGCTCGGTCAGCGAGTCATGGGTCGCCATCTCCTTCAGGCAGTGCTCGAAACGCTTGCGCTCGGTGATGTCGCGCACAATGGTCAGCACACGGCCGTCCCCGCAGGGCACGACCCGGCCCTCATAATAGTGATCTTCCCCATCATTGGACAACCGGTATTCGATACTCCGAGCCCGGCCGCTGGCCAGTACGGTCCGCAGACAGGCCAGTCCATTGTCCGCCACCTCCTTGGGCAAAATATCATGCATCTTTTTCCCGAGGAATTCGTGCGGGGGAACATAGTAGCGGACAGACGAAAGCGCATTGTAGTCAATGTACGTCCCGTCGGCATTCTGGACGAAGAGCAGGTCCGGCAGGGCGCCCAGCATAGCGTGGTAGCGCTCTTTCAGCTCGCGCAGACTGGTCTTGAGGCCGATGATTTCGCGGTAGAGTTCGAGACAGGTTTCATCTCCGCCCTGATTGCGCATCTGTCGCTCGCGGGTATTGACGGCACCCAGCTCGCTGACCCAGCGCCGGAGCATCTCGTTTTCGCGCACAAGCTCATCGCGGGTCCGGCGCGTTGCGTCGTCAGCCATGACTGCCCTCCCCGCCGAGCACAGAGCGTATTGCAGATTCCAGTTCGTTCATGGTAAAGGGTTTTCCCACCACCGCGGAAAACTCACCCCCCTCGGGATACTGCCCTCCGCTCCCGGCAAGACCGGTCATGGCAATTGCAGGTGCAACATACCCGGCCGCACGCAAGGCACGCAGGCAGTCAAGACCGCCCATTCCGTCTGCCACCTGGATGTCCAGGACAACCAGATCCGGAAAATCCGCAGCACAGGCGGCAAGGAGATCCTCCCCCCGTGAAAACCCCGTGGCGCTGCATCCCATCCGGCCCAGCATGATCAGCACCAGATTTCGGACTGCATCATCATCATCCAGCACAGAGACCAGTACCGGGCCGGAAGCGCCATCTTTCGCAAAACGGGTGTCCATCCTGATATTCTCTCGAAACCCGGCTCTTTTTTCCACAAAATTCTTGCCCGTACGCCGAAGCGGATTCTCGGATGGGACTGCAGATTTATGCCCGACACGCCGATACAATATGTGAAGACTGGTATCCTGCGCCCGGATGGTTGATTTCCTGCCGGTCAGCGTACGGGTATGCAGAAACGATTGCAAGAGGAGACAGCATGAAACGGACTGCCGCATGGATGCTCGTGGCTTCGGCGAGCCTTTCCCTCGTATCGCTGCTTTCAGCATACGATGGTGCTCACCTTGACAACCTCAAGCGGGGTGTCGAGTACTGGAATACATGGCGCAAGCACACGAGATTCGCCAACACCGATCTGTCGGGCGCGGTCCTGACCAATATCGCACTCTGGCGCATCGAGATGGCCTACACCGACCTCTCCCGCTCGATCCTGCGCGGTGCCGACATCCGCTTTTCAAACCTGACCGAGATCAAGCTGAATGATTCCGACATGAGCGGGATCGTACTCAACGGATCGATCCTGCTGTACGCGGATCTGAGGCGAAGCAATATGTCCCAGTCCCGCCTGGTGGAGGCAAATCTCCAGCGGGCCGACCTGCAGCAGACCAGCCTTGCCGGAGCAAAACTGACCAACACAGACCTGCGGCTGGCCAATATCCAGTTTGCCAATCTTTCCAACACGATCTTTTCGGCCTGCGACTTCCGCGGATCGAACCTGATGGGCTCCCGTATCGTCAACACAAGTTTTTCGGATTCGAACCTCTCGGGGGTCAAGCTCAACTTTGCCCGCTTTGACCAGGCCATCCTGCGCAATGCGGACATGGTCCGGGCTGATTTCGCCGGCTCCGAGTTTGTCAAATGCGATTTTCGCCAGGCAAAGATGGAAACAGCCGACCTGAGCCAGCTCCGCTTTGTCGAATGCAAGCTGGTTGAAGCAAGACTGGGCAACTCGTTGATCATGCACTCACTCCTGACCAATTGCGACCTGACCTCGGCGGTCCTTGACAAATGCAACCTCGAACGCGCGAGTCTGCGAAATTCGGACCTCTCCCGTGCCAGCTTTGCCGGTGCAAACCTGCGCTACTCCGACCTGACAGGTGTCACAATCCGGGATACCAGTTTCCAGAATGCCGACCTGCGCGGCGCGCGGGTAGACAGTCACTGGAAAAACTACCTGCTCCAGCAGCGCGTTTTGGGGTACAACACGATCCGCTGGTCCGCGCCTGCGGCGCAAACCGGCCCCTAAGCGGTGTTGCGGCAGACAACCTCCCCTCATGCACGACGGGAGGTTTTTTTGGCAGGAGACAGTGCGAAAGGACAGGGCAATGCAGGAACAGCAGACAGTGATGATCATCGGAGCCGGAAGACTGCAGGTACCGGTCATCAAAAAGGCCAAGGAGATGGGCCTGCACACGGTCGTCACCGACTACAGTCCCTCCGCTCCTGGCCTGGCCCTTGCCGATGACCGGATCATCATCAGCACCCGGGATATCGACGGCTCGGTCCGTGAAGCCCGCCGCTATCACCGTGAGATCCGGCATATTGACGGAGTGCTGACTGTTGGAACAGATGCCTCCATGACTGTGGCCGCTGTCGCCAATGCACTGGGTCTCCCGGGAATCCGTTTTATCAACGCTGAAGCCGCCTCGAACAAGCTCAAGATGCGCAGCCGCCTGCACGAACACATGGTCCCCTGCCCTAAATACGGCGAATGCTGGACCGTGGATGACGCCCTTGACCATTTCAGCCGTCTCGGGAACATCCCGGTGGTGCTCAAGCCGAGCGACAACATGGGAGCCCGCGGGGTCTCCCGGGCCGACGATGAAGCTGGGGTCCGCGCAGCCTTCGCCTTTGCCAAGGAAGCCACTCCGTCAGGCGAAGTGATCATCGAGGAGTACATGGAAGGCCCCGAACTCTCGATCGACGCACTTGTCTACCGGGGGGAAATCCACATCACCGGAATCGCTGACCGGCTGATCGCCCGCCCGCCCTGGTTTGTCGAGACGGGGCATATCATGCCCTCCAGTCTTCCCGCTTCAATGCAGGAGGACGCTGTCAGGGTCTTTACCGCCGGGATCAGGGCCCTTGGGCTCGACATGGGTGCAGCCAAGGGTGACATCAAGGTCACAGCGGGAGGTGCCATGGTTGGCGAAATCGCCGCCCGCCTTTCGGGCGGATTCATGTCCGCCTACACCTACCCCTACTCGAGCGGGGTGGACCTGATGGCCAACGCCATCAGGATCGCCCTGGGGCAGCCCCCCCGTGGGCTCGAGGAACGCCTCGGCCGTGTCTCGATGGAATCCGCGCTCATTCCTCCCCCGGGGAGAGTGACCTCGATCCGCGGACTGGACGAAGCCCTCGCCATCCCCGGGGTCCGGCATGTGTTTTTGAATGTCGATATCGGAGATATTGTCGTTACCCCCCGGAGCAACGTCGAAAAGGCAGGGCACATCATCGCTGTCGGGGAGACGCGGGAAGATGTCCTGCGGATCATTGAGGCAGCCCAAGCGGCTATCCGCATCGAAACCGGTGACATCTGAAAAAAGCGGGACTCAGGGGTACATACCAAAC
>JAKPMW010000418.1 GCA_029548715.1 Spirochaetota bacterium
GACGTGTTTGTGTGTTTCCTGCATGCTGTCCTCCAAAGACGAAAAGAGTGTTCCGGCTGTTCCTGTGATCCGGCCTCAAGGCGAGTATAGTATATCGAAATACGAAATGGTAGCACAATGCGGGTGGTGGGTATGGAAAGAGGTGAAGAAATCACAAGCGAATAGAGGGTATCGTTATGGTATGAGACCCCTTGCATTCACCCTATTCCCTCCACTGCTCCGCACCCAGGGGCAGATCATTCAGCTCCATCCTTGCCTCCTGCCATGACGGGTAATACTCGGCAAGCATGGCCATGAATCTGGCACTGTGTGTCGGTTCAATCAAGTGAATCATCTCGTGGACGACAACGTACTCAAGCAGGTCCTTCGGTTTCTTGACAAGTTCCGTGTTCAGGCGAATATTCCGCTCGCGATGGTTGCAACCGCCCCACTTGGTCTTCATGCGCTGGAGAAAGTAGCCGGCGACATTGACCCCCAACTTTGCTTCCCACGTGCGGATCAACCCGGGGACCACCTCGTGCAGCAAGGACCGGTGCCAGTCCTGCATGACGGAGTCACGCTTTTCCCTTGTGCTGCCGGGACGAACTGTGAGCGTGATATTGCGATGACTGATCTTGACAAAAGGTTTGACGTCTTCTTCGCTGACAGAAAGCAGATAGCGCCGTCCCCAGAGATAATGACTCTCGCGCTCGACGAACTCACGGGGCGTCTCCCGCGCCTGCCCTCGCATTTTGGCCTGCTGATCCCTGATCCAGCCGAGCTTTGATGCCGCATAGGCACGGGCCACTTCAAGGCGCGTCTCCTTAGGCGCGACAAGCGTGACTCGCCCGTTCGGCGGATGCACCGAAAGGTGTGCATGCTTGATGTCCTTGCGCGTAACTTCGATGGTGATATCGCCAAGCTGGATCGTCTCTGTCATCAGTACCCCGGCTGATTCTTGACAAGTTCGAAAAGGACCCGGGTTGCTTCGCGATTACAATCAAGCAACGGGAACAGGGCATTCACGACCTGCGCTTCGCGTGCCTGGTCCCCCCTCCAACCCGCCGGTGCCTGTTCGTGCATGACTACATCTATTTCGAGTGCCAGGCGAAGTCGTCTGTCATCGTAGTCCCTATGCTGTTCGGCGACGCCCACAGGTTCCGGGCACCCGGCTGCAAGGATCCGCGGCAGGTTGTTGTAGATCACGGTTGCCTCACGCTTGCCATGGAGCTGCGCAGGCACAGCATCATCGGTCTGCCTGGTGGCCAGTTGCTGCACCAGCGACTCAGCCCTTTTCAAAAACTCCTCATAGGCAGCCGCGTCCGCCCGGCTTTGCCGGATGAGGTCGTCAAGCAGGTGCGACATTTTTTCGTAAAAGCGGGGATCGGTGAGCTGGTCGCGGATGATGGTCCTGCGGACGTTATTGATGATGCCTTCGGCAATGGCGTTTTTGGTGAGCTTGCCCTTTTCGTTGAGTTTTTTTGCGATGGCATCATGGATGCCGGTCTTGATGATGATCTCGGTCAAGGACATCTCGCCCAGTTCGCCAAGGTCGGTCGCCGGGTCAGCCTGAACGTAGGTATTGAGGAGGTGACGCATATCCGCCTCGTAGGGCTTGATGTCCAGCTC
>JAKPMW010000428.1 GCA_029548715.1 Spirochaetota bacterium
TATTCCGGGTATGAAAACAAGGTCAAGCAGGGTATTGACAGGCTGGCTCGGGTCGAGCTGGCTGATGTCGTTCATGACGTCAAGATCCCCGTCGAAAGCGTCATCGAGATGCGCTCCGGGAAAAAGCGCGAGACGAAAAAAAAGTTTTTCCCCGGCTACATTCTTGTGGAGATGGATATCCCCGAGGATGAGCAGCTCTGGAAGGCTGCGTACCAGAGGATCCGCGGGATTACCGGGGTGACCGGGTTTCTCGGTTCGACACGGACAACCAGGCCCTCTCCGGTTGCCAACGAGGATGTCTACCACGTTCTCGCCAAGATGGGCGAGATCAAGTCCGCTGATGTCAAGCCCACTGTGCGGATCAATTTCTCCATGGGCGATCAGGTGACCGTCGTCGAAGGGCCTTTCAAGGACTTCAAGGGTGTTGTTGAGGAAATCAACCAGGAAAAGGGCACGATTCGTGTCAAGGTCGAGATCTTTGGCCGCGCCGCTCCGGTGGAGCTCAGCTTTACCCAGGCTGAGCGGTTGTAAAAAACAGGACAGCGCACGCCCGAACCGCCGGGCGTCTGACTGATACAGAGTACACAAAACAAGGATGGAGTCATGGCAAAAAAAGTCAAAGCAGTAGTCAAACTCCAGATCGCTGCGGGAGCAGCAACCCCGGCACCGCCGGTTGGTTCTGCGCTGGGTCCACATGGTCTCAATATCATGGAGTTCTGCAAGGCATTCAACGCGAAGACTGCCGGCATGGACAAGGATCTGGTTATCCCCGCTGTGATCACGGTTTTCGAGGATCGTTCGTTCACCTTCGTTACCAAGACGCCCCCGGCAGCAGTTCTGCTGCGCAAGGCCTGTGGTATCCCGAAGGGATCGAGCTCTTCGGCCAAGGAGAAGGTCGCGAAGATTCCCATGTCAAAGGTGCGTGAGATTGCCGAGCTCAAGATGCCCGATCTCAATGCCAACGATGTCGACGCCGCCTGCCGCATTATCGCAGGGACTGCCCGCAGCATGGGCATCGAAGTCGTGGACTGAGAGGAGAGACCTGCATGAAGCACAGCAAACGATTTACCGAAGCATCCTCAAAGATCGACAGGGCCAGACTGTATTCGGCCCCCGATGCCGTGGGGATTGTCAAGGCCAATGCCAACGCCAAGTTTGACGAGAGTTTCGACATCTCGATCACTCTCAACATCCTCGCAAAGCACACTATCCGGGATACCTTTGTTCTTCCCCATCAGAGTGGAAAGTCAAAGCGGGTTCTCGTATTCGCCAAGGGTGATATGGCTTCTGCTGCCCAGGCGGCCGGTGCCGACTTTGTCGGTTCTGATGACCTTATCGAGAAGATCAAGGGCGGCTGGTACGATTTTGACGTAGCGATAGCCACGCCTGACATGATGAAGGATCTGGCCAAGCTGGGTCCCTACCTTGGCAAGCGCGGGCTCATGCCCAACCCCAAGACCGGGACTGTTACGACGGATATTCCCAAGGCGGTGGCCGAGTTCAAGAAGGGGCGCACCGAGTTTCGTGCCGACAAGAAGGGCGTTGTCAACCTCAGTCTGGGTCGCGTCTCCCTTGATGCCGACAAGCTGCTTGAAAACGCCAGGACCCTCTTCGGCGAGATTCTTCGCCGCAGGCCGACCGACCTCAAGGGCGATTATATTCGCAACGTCACGCTGACCTCAACCATGGGGCCGGGCGTGCGGGTCGACTGGAAGACCCTCTCCTGAAAGGAATAACACATGGCCAAACCTGAAAAGATCGAACAGGTAGAAGAGCTCAAGGCCAAGTTTGCCGAGAGCGGTGATTTTATTGTTGTTGAATACCGCGGTCTCACGGTCGAGCAGATTTCTGATCTTCGCCGCAAGCTCCGCGAGATCGGTGTGACCTTCAAGGTTGTCAAAAACAATCTTGCCCTGATTGCACTCAAGGCCAATGGCGTTGAGGATGCCGAGCAGTATTTTGCCGGCCCGACCTCGGTTGCCTTTGTCGGGTCCGAGGCACCCTCGGCCGCCAAGACCCTGCTTGACTTCCAGGCGAAGACGAAGATGACCCTGCGCGCAGCCTATGTTGGAGGCCAGTTTTTCGGCCCCGAAGAGACGAAGGAGCTTTCAAAACTCCCGGGCCGCAGCCAGCTTCTCTCCCAGATTGCGGGCGGGATGGTTTCCGTTCTCTCGATGTTTGCCGGGGATA
>JAKPMW010000430.1 GCA_029548715.1 Spirochaetota bacterium
TAGAGATATTGACGACTTCTATACAGGTTTGATTCAGTTATGTACATGTTTCAACAGGGAGCAATGCTGGGGAATTCATCATTGCAAGGATGGGGGACGTGTTGTTCAGCAGCCATGTTATATACAGGTTATCTACAAACGTGAAAAATTTACACAAATTTCCTGTAGAACCGCTGTTCAAACCTCTGAATTTGTACCGTGATGCCCAAAATCCGTTGAATTTGGCATGAATGAGACGTAGCTTTAGTCAGATCTGCCCATGAACCGGTGCCATTGGCCCGGGATGATATTGATAACGCACACCGGTTTTGTCGAAATCGTGTCACGGTGTTGTGCAACGTAAGGAGTGACGAGATGAAGAGGACGTATCAACCAAGCAAGATCAAGAGAGCCAGAAAGTTCGGTTTTCGCGCCAGGATGAGCACGAGGGGTGGCCGGGCTGTGTTGATGAGAAGGAGACGGAAGGGCAGAAGCAAGCTGACTGCCTCAGATGAACGGTCCTGATCAGGGGTTCGGCAAGTGCAGGCGGTTGCGGCGCAAGTCTGAGATTGACGCGGTTTTTGCGTCATCCAGCAAGGTCTCATCCGGCGGGATGGCGATCCGCTATGCTGTCAGGGAGCCTGGATGTTCAAGAGTAGCTATCATCACCGGAAAACGGTGGTGCAACGCGGTCGAAAGAAACAGACTGCGCCGTATCGCACGGGAAGTATTCAGAAAATGGCATTGTCCGGAAGCGTATTCAGTTGATGTTGTTGTGTCTCAATACAGATCCTTTAAAAATGTTCCTGGAAGTCAGGTTGCCAGAGTGATCGGTGAACTTCTCGGGATGATTCGGAAACAGCAATGAAGCGGGCAGCAATTTTTCTTGTAAGAATGTACCAGAAGATTATCGCTCCCTGGCTTCCTAAGAGTTGCCGATTTTATCCCAGTTGTTCGGAGTACTCGATTCAGGCGTTTGCCAAATATGGTTTTTTCAAGGGACTGTGGCTTACCATCAAGCGCATCGGGCGTTGTCATCCGTTCCATCCGGGAGGATACGATCCTCTCAAGTAAACTCAGGAGCAGGTAATGACAAAAAGATTGATGATCGCGATGGGACTCTGGTTCCTGTTGCTGATCGTAATGATGCAGTTATTCAAAAATGAAGAGCAGGCGCAGGTTACACCGGGCGCAACCAACGTTCAGGCCGGAAAAACAAACATACAGGCGAAAGCAGTTCAGGACAGGCCAGGTGCCCTGTTGGCCAGAAAGCAAGCGGAAGTCCTTTCCAACAGGGCCGCGTTGATCAAGACCGGAAAATTCGAAATAGGCCTTAACAGGATAGATGGTTCGGTTGACAGCTTCAGGATGCTTGCGTACAGGGAAAACGAGAAGCCGATCGATTTCATCGAAAAGAACGTCCGGGAGTATCCAAACTTCAAGATCAGTTTTTCGGGCTTTGAGACAAATGAGCCTGCATCGTCTGCCTGGGAGTACACAAGGCGCAATGATCTTGAGCATGTATTTACAAAGATGGTTGACAAGGGGCCCGGCAAGGGACTTGTGCTCGAAAAGCGATACCTCTTTAATCCTGAAAGCTGGGATTTTGTTCTTTCTGTATCACTGTCCAACACGACAAAAGAGACGTGGGGTAGTGCATACAGCATGGTCTGGGGTTCGCCGACTGAATGGCTGGCTGACAAGGAAAAGCGAAGTGTGTACGATGCTGTTTCTGTAGCTTCGTACCACCAGAACGAGAGCGGATCTGAGCTCAAGCGGATTGATTCATTTGACAAGTACGGCCGGGCTGAGACCATGGCAACTGCCTTTCAATGGGTCGGACTGGAAGACAGATATTTTCTCATGAGTGTGATTCCGCTGACAAACAACAAGGTGCAGGCCGAGGTCCGTCGCGCCGAGGTAGAGGGCAGCCTGACTCACATCCTGATGATGAACCGGCCACAGCTTCGGATAGAAGCTGGGAAGTCAGTTGTCGATTCCTACAAGATATTTCTTGGGCCCAAAAAGTATTCGCTTCTTACGTCCGGTGAATATGCGAAGCACAGACTGGATGCCATTCTTGACGGGTTTGTCCTGACGAAGTGGCTTGGGATTGCTTTTGAGCAGCTGATCTTTCTTGTCTATGAAGCCGTTCCCAACTACGCCATCGTGATCATCATTGTTACCATCCTGATCAAGATTTTGCTTCATCCTCTGACGAACAAGAGTTTTGTTTCGATGAGGAAGATGCAGCTTATTCAACCCAAGATGGCCGCATTGAAGGAGCAGTTCAAGAATGACCCGAAGCGGTTGAATGAGGAAATGATGAAGCTGTACAAAAAGGAAGGCGTCAACCCCATGGGTGGCTGTCTTCCCATGCTTCTTCAGCTTCCGATCTTTATTGCTCTGTATCAGGTGCTTCCAAGACTTGCTGACATCAAGGATGTTTCCTTCCTCTGGATTCGTGACCTTTCTTCACCGGATACTGTTGCCACGATCGAGGCATTCAAGGAAATTCCCCTGTTGCCGTATCACCTGAACATTCTTCCGATTATTATGACTGTTTTTTCAATCATGCAGACGAAGATGACCTCCCCGACGAGCGCTGGAGCGGATCAGGCGCAGCAGCAGCAAAGCAAGATGATGATGTTTATGCCGATTCTTTTCTTGTTCCTCTTCTGGAACATGCCGAGCGGTCTTGTGTTGTACTGGACGGTGCAGACGGTGGTTTCGATACTGCAGCAGATGTACATCAACAAAAAATACAGTACCACGGCACCTGCGCAGAAATAAGCAGGTATCTGCCGGAGGGAGGACAATATGCCAAGCAGGGAATATGAAGGCAAAAGCGAGAAGGATCTGATCAGTGCAGCGGCAAAGGAAATCGGCATCAGTGAAGACAAGCTGAGGGTTGAGATATTAGAGAAGAGCAAGGGCGGCTTTTTGGGGTTGGGCGAAAAAATCAGGATACGGGTTACCTACGATCTGGCTGATCTTGATGTTGCGCCGGATTCATCAGCTCTTGAGGCCTATGAAAAGGTGACCGTTGATTTTTTGGCGGGAATGTTTGATACCATGGGATTTGATGTGGATATCGAGGTCGACAACAACGGGACAGACAGGGTTTTTATTGAACTCTTTAGCCCGGATTCAGCCATGATTATAGGGAAGAGAGGCAAGACTCTCGAATCCATCCAGATGCTTGTCAATACGGTGGGTGCCCGCGTTCCGGGAAGTGCCAGCTATAAATGTGTGATTGATATTGAGAACTACCGGCAAAAGAGGGAGTCGACGCTGACCGACCTTGCCTTGCGGGTGGCGCAGGAAGTCATTCGCTCTGGCAAACCAAAGACGCTGGAGCCCATGAATCCGTTTGAGAGACGGCTGATTCATGTGGCCTTGCAAAATGAGACTTCTGTCGAGACGAGGAGTGAAGGCGAGGGCGTACACCGCAAGGTTCGTATTCTCCCCCGTAAGCATCAGTAATCACTTTTGTCCTGGGATGGAGCAGGTCGGAATGGTTGGTCCGGCCTGCTTTTTTATTTTCCGATTTTGATTTCCTGCCAGATGCGATTGTACTTGATGATGGCGCTCCCCACATCCTGGATGAATTCGCTGTTTGAGAGTGATTCGAGAAGGTAGACCGGTTTGCCGGAGACAAGTTTTTGGGCGGTCATGTTGATGCTGGGGAGGCGGAGCCGTTCGATGATTTTTGCGTAGACGTCCGGCCTGAGCAGGTAATTGATGAACGTGTGAGCTTCGGCAGAGCGCTTTGTCCCTGCAAGAATGCACATACTGTCAACATACATTGGGCCGCCCTCGCGGGGAACAAAGAAAACGACGTCTGTTTCGAGCCGGCGCGTCTCGTATTCCTGAACAATATTTTCCGGATAGCAGTGCACTGCATACAGGGCGCCAGAGGCAAAGCTTTTGGCAAAGGTTTCGGTATCAAACTTGAGGATGTTGTTTTTCCATGAGAGAACAACATGCTTGGCCTGTTCAAGCTCGCGGTCATTGGTTGAATTGACGGAATATCCGATTGACTTCAGGGCAGCCCCGATGACTTCACGCATATCGTCCAGCATGGTAGTACGTTGCATCAAGTCAGGCTGGAGAAAGAGTTTCCAGCTGGTCTCATACTGGGGATGCATTCGTGTGTTGACGGCCACCAGTGATGATCCGACGGCAAAGGGAACGCTGTATCGGCACTTGGGATCGTGTTTGAGCCTTGCCAGGATGGAAGGATTGATATTGGTGAGATTTGGCAGGAGCTCGTGCTGCAGTGGCCGGAGCATTTCCTGTCCTGCCAGAATCGAAACGTAGTCTCCCGAGGGAAAAACAACATCGTATCCTTCGCCTCCGGCCTTGAGTTTGGCGTACATTTCTTCATTGGTCGTGTATACATCGTAGATGAGGCGGATTCCTGTTTCCTTTTCAAAGCTTTTGAGGACCTCGTCAGGAATATAGTAGGTCCAATTGTACACATGAAGCTCAGAACCGGATGAGCCGCAGGATGCGCAAAGGACAAAGGAAATAACGATGCCAACGAGCAGGATCACGTTTTTGGCGGGCATGGCTGCTCCTTTGTAAAGTCATGCTGACTGATATCGTCAGTGTACCCGCTGTTTTGATCAAGTGCAATGCTGGTGTGAGGACTGAATGAGGTATCAACCGAAAAGAGTTGCTGTTATCGGAGCCGGACCTGCCGGGCTGGCTGCTGCTGCCGAGGCAGTCAAAAAGGGACACGTTGTACTGTATGATAAAAACAGGGACGCAGGAGCCAAGCTGCTGATTTCCGGTTCGGGACAGTGCAATATCGCAAGCGCTGGTCCGCTGGAGGAGCGCTTGCTGCATTATCCGGCCCATGCCCGCGAGTGTATTGCCCATGCGCTGAAGGTGCATACCGTGTCGAATCTCCTGGCCTGGTTTGAGCAGAGGGGTATTTGCTTTGAAGTGCGGCATGAAGGAACGAAGAGCCCGCTTGCCAGCAAGAATGCGGAGCGCGTCAGGGGAAAAATCTTTCCCGCAGAGGGTGGGGCGGCCAGTATCAGGGATGCGCTGATGCACGAGATCGTGAAGGGCGGGGGCGAATTTTCGGGACAGGACGCTGTTCACAAAATAGAAAGAACTGACACGGGATTCAAAGTGTATGCGCTGAAGAGCCAGGCTGCAGAGCTGTATCATGCGGTTATTATTTCCTGTGGAGGAATGTCATGGCCGCAGACAGGTTCGACTGGTGATGGATACAGAATGGCTGGGGAGCTGGGGCATACCATTATCAAACCCGTCCCTGCACTGACATCGGTTGTCTGTCCGGACGAAGAGATTGCAGGTCTGGCGGGAGTGGCATTAAGGGCGGTGCGAGTACGCGTTGTGCGGAAAGGTGTGCAGCTTGAGGAAAGCAGGACGGGAGATGTGCTGTTTACCCACAGGGGTCTCTCAGGTCCGGCAATTCTTGATGCAAGCTTCCTGATGCGTGGTGGTGACAGTGTGTCTCTTGAATCTCTTGATCCGCGGGATGCGCAAGAGTGCATCGCCAGAGTCATGCAGTTGGCCGAGTCTGCAGGGTCTGCCCGGATGTCCCGGGCACTGGAAATGACTGGTCTCCCCCGGGCGGTTCAGGATACTCTGGCACAGCGGGCTGGTATCGACAGGGCGGACAGGCTGGCGTCGACGGGAAAAAAGCGCATAGCAGAACTTGGGCGATTGCTGGTTGATCTGCGTTTTTCGGTCAGGGGTGTCGTGGGTATGGAGCAGGCGATGTGTACCGCTGGTGGAGTATCTCTTGATGAGATTGATTGCATGACCATGCAGTCGAAAAAGGTCCCCGGGCTGTTTTTTTGCGGCGAGGTACTGGATGTCAATGGAGATTGCGGGGGATACAATATCCATGCTGCACTGGCAAGCGGGTGGTTGGCCGGGAAGAGTGTTTTTCTGTAAACTTTGCACTGTTCGCCCTTGACCGGTCACATGGTATCAATCGACAATTCCAGTAGAGGTGGAATCCGGAACGAGGAGGGGCGGCATGATTGATCATGATACCTTTGTCAGGGTTCACCATGTACCGATGACCGAAGGGATACATCCCGAAGAGGCCGAGGGAAGCGGAAAGGATGTGCTTGAGGCGCTGGGGACTTTTTTTCGCAAGTATCACCAGAGCTGCGTTTTGCACGGTCCATGGTCTGCGTCAAAGCTTTTTTTGGGTGCCCAGAGGTTGCGCGCCATTCCGGCCATCATCGATGTTGTATGTACTGCTGCAGCACTGGAACATGTTGTTGTCAATGAGGGGTTTCAGTTTGACCGTGAAGAACAGCTTTTTGTCTGTTATCAAGGTCCGGTTGTGTTTCGCCTGGATGGGCAAAAAATCCAGGACTGGAATCTTGACGAGAGGTATTTTTTTGACGCAGTCCATTTTTCTCTGGATGGTGCGGTTATTCCTGTGGCAGCAGCGGAATACACAATCGCTTTGATGCTGCGGCATGCGTATCACGCCGGTGAGCAGCTTGATGGGGATGCCGTCAGGGATTGCGTGGCACTGCTGGCTGCACCGTTTGTCAGGGAGGGGATACGATCACTCTCCCTCGAAAGGCTTTCTGATCTGACCCTGCACATGGCCGGATACCGGGCCTTGGCGATGTTGGACCAGATCCTCGAAGGTGTGCTTGTGTTGCAGCAGCACGGAGTCCAGGAAAAGACGGCCGCCTGGATCCAGGCATGGCGAAAACAGCTGAGCGCGATGGTAGAGTCGCAGGCATGAGGGGATCGATTGTCCAACGAGAGACAGGTGCTGGGGAGACGGGTTTCGCCGGAGAGGGCGAGGGCCTGGTCCCTTGTCCTGTCGTCAATGCGGATCCCGCATGTGATTGAGGCAGAGGAAGGTGGCCGGGTCAGTATCAGGGTTCGCGAGGCGCATCGGGAGGCAGCTGAGCGGCAGATACGATTGTGGCGCCGTGAGCATGATCTGGCTCGACGTGCTGAGGGCGGGACGGGACGAACGAGTCAGGCACTTCCGCTGACGGGGTTGTACTGCGTGCTTGTTTTGCTTGGCCTGCATCTTGTCTCGGCGGGAAGATACCAGGGTGATATGCTGGAGGCCGGAGCGCTTGCTGTGGGCAAGGTGATGCAGGGTGAGTATTGGCGTCTTATGACTGCGATGACGCTGCATGCTGACTGGGGCCATCTTTTTTCCAACATGTTTTTTGGCTGGATTGTTCTTACGGCTCTGGCCATGCTTGTGGGAAGCGGAAGAGCGGTTGTGCTTGCCCTGAGTGGCGGGCTTGTTGCCAATATTGTCAATGTGTGTGTGCACACAAGCCAGTATACGGCCCTGGGTTTTTCCAATGCCGTGTTTTCACTGCTTGGTGCACTGGTCTGTGTCCAGTGGCGCCAGCGCAGTGCTTGCGGAGAGGGTCGGGGCGGGCGATTGATCGTGGGTGCGGGGATTGCCTTGTTTGCACTTGTCGGTCTCAGTGAGGGGAGCGACCTGACTGGCCACCTCGTGGGGCTTGTTTTCGGGATGAGCGCTGCCCTGGTATTCGGAAAGCGCGAGGTGAGACGGAGATCGATTTCGGATGTCGTCTGTTTGGGCGTTGCCTGTGTCAGCGTTGCTGCAAGCTGGGTCTTTGCTCTCGGCGCTGTCTAAGATGGCTTCGGCAGGTCAATGCGGAGGATGGGGCTGCTGTCTCCCGTCAGTATTGGTATCAAAATATCAGAAAATGGAAGAAACAATGGAGCAGGCAAACAAGGGTCTTGGGGAACAGGTGCAGCACAGCGGATTTGTGGCGGTTATCGGAAGACCTTCAAGCGGAAAATCGACTTTTCTCAATACACTCTGCGGGATCAAGGTCAGTATCGTGTCCCCTGTTCCGCAGACCACGAGGGAATGTATCCGCGCTATTTATAATGGAAGCGATGTGCACATCGTGTTTCTGGATACCCCGGGGATCCACCAGAGTATTCGCGAGTACAACAAGCGCCTGAGTGATGTGGCCCTTGATGCCGTCAAGGATGCGGATGCTATCCTCTGCCTGCATGACACGAGTCGCGCCCTGGGTGAGGAGGACGATCGTATCTTTGGCTGGCTGGGGGACTATGCGGCCAAGACCATTGTTGTCTGCAACAAGCTCGATCTTTCGGGTCCAGGCATGATCGAGGAGAGAATGCATGAGATCAGGGAAAAAATCACCCCTCATGAAATCTTGACCATCTCGGCCTTCAAAAAGGACGATGTCCTGAGAGTCGTCGAGGTGCTCAAGCCGCTTTTGGCTCAGGGACCACGTTACTATCCCGACGATTACTATACCGACCAGACACAGGAATTTCGAATAGCGGAAATTATTAGGGAGAAGATCTTTTTGAAGATGCGGGATGAGATCCCGCATGCCAGTTGTGTCCTGGTCGACAAGGTGGATTATAACGAACGGAGTGAGAGTGTGCGGATCGAGGCCACGATCTATGTCGAGGCCCAGTCACAAAAAGGAATGA
>JAKPMW010000437.1 GCA_029548715.1 Spirochaetota bacterium
AAGTCCGGAACCCTTAACGTGGACAGCGAAAGGCCTCGTATGTTCGCCGAATTTCCGGATCAGCGCCTCAAAGCCTTCGGCGCAGATATCTCCTATTCCCCTTCTCTGCGCCACTGCCTCAATCAGCCACAACAGCCCATCAGGATCGCTGAAACCGATACTCTTGCCATCCGTATCGGCCCGGCTGATCAGGCCTTTTTCCAGACATTCGAAAAGATAACCGGCGATGCACCCCATGGTGATGGTGTCCATGCCGTACTTGTTGCACAGCTCGTTCGCTTTTGCCACAGCGGCTGCTTCGGTTATGTCAAGGTTTGAACCCAGGAGCCCCAGGGTTTCGAATTCCGGCCCCCCCAGGGCATCGGTCAGCTCATAGGGCGCCGATGCCTTGACCCGCTTGCGGCACGAAACCACGCAACCGTAGCAGGTCGTGGTGCCGGCGCCGATCTGCGGCTCATAGGTGGACCCGTCCAGTTTCAAGTAATCTGGATGGGATCCCCGGGAATAGTTGTGCGTGGCGAAATTGCCGCCTTCGGCCTGGAACTTCACGACCCCGGGCGTGCCGAATTTCCTAAGTGTTTCCGGAAACCCTGATCCGGGAAGGCGCTTGGCACCTGCTTTACCCAGTTCCTTGAGAGCGTCCGGGTCGGCAAAGGATACTTCGCCTGTCCCCTTGATCACAACGGCCCGGAGGTTCTTGCTGCCCATGACCGCTCCAAGGCCGGTCCTGCCGAAAGCGTCGTTGCCGTCCGCCATGATATTGGCGAAACGCACCATTCTTTCCCCTGCGGGGCCGCACTGGATGATGCTGATGTTTTTACTCCCGTGCTTTTGCTGGAGGATTTCCCGCGCTTCCATCACGTTTTTCCCGGAAAGGCCGGAGGCTTCAACAATTGAGATAGCGCCGCCGTCGATGAGGATATATGAAGGGCTGGCTGCCTTACCCTTTATGACAATTGCATCGAAGCCTGCACGTTTGATCATGGGCCCGATGTTCCCGCCTGCCTGGCTGTCAGCCGCCATGTTCGTGAGAGGCGACAGGGCCGTAACACTGCACCGACTTGCGCCCGATACGGCCGCCCCCGTGGTAATACCCGGTGCGATGGTCAGAATATTTTCCTTCGAGAGAGGATCTGTATCCGGACCCGTTTCTTTCAGCAGAAAATATGAGCCGACGGCCCCACCCCCCAGGTACATCCGGTAAAAATCCGCACCCGGATGCGCAGTTTCAATCGTGCCGGTGCTTAAATCAACACGGGCTATAGCATCACAAAAGCCGTGACTCATAATTGACCTCTTCGATAGTAAGTTATCAGAAAATAAAATCCGTCGACAGGAAATTCGACTTCTTGTCCTGCAGGATTTCCGTGATGATCTGCTTGTTCATGTCGGTCCCCTTCACCGCCACCAGGGTGCGTATGGTGAACACCCTCAGGGCGTCCGTAACGGACAGGGTCCCCTCGGCGCTGTCCTTCCTGCCTGTAAAAGGGAATGAGTCAGGA
>JAKPMW010000001.1 GCA_029548715.1 Spirochaetota bacterium
CGGAAAGTTCCAGGCCATGATAATCGAGTTGTCATGCTCAAATCCATCGACCAGAAGCCCCCATTCTTCATTTGAGGAATAGCTGGCCGGCCCCCGCAAGGCGGTCTTGCCCCGGGAGCGTGCCCACTCGACCGCGGTCTCAAAAAGCGCCCGCGAAACTTCCCGGTCATCGACAAATTCAAAATGCCCAAAAAACGCAATGTTTTCTTCATGGAAACTGTTGTGCCGCTCATTGACCAGAACACAGATGGTCCCGCAAACCTCGCCATCCCGTTCAGCCAAAAAGAACTCTACATCGGGGGAATGACGAAAAAAGGGGTTCTTTCGGCGGTCAAAGTGCATTTTCCGGTCCAGCAAAAGCTGACCGTTCCACTCCCTCGCATTCCTGTAGAGTGCATAGGGAAACATCATGAAGCGCTTCATGTCGGCCTTGCTTTCGGCCTTGCGTATCGCAAGCGGCATAATTTTCTGCCCGCCTTTCCAGAATTGCCGGCTTCCCGCAGGGAGCGCAAAAACCGGTTCTTGCGCAGTCGGAAACCGCAGTATACACTTTTTCAGGCCGCGCCTGCGTATAATAATACGGAAACAACCATGACCAACATCCCTGAAAAATTAATCCAGGCCTTCCCTGGCTGCCACCGTTCACCAGCGTCGGGACTCTACAGCTATTACCGGGGCCGCGAGATCCGGCTTGATTTCGTCATTGTAACCGAACTTGAAGAACCGGTTCTCGCGGCAACCCGCCACCCGCAACAGGCCAGGGTACTGTTTCGCGATTATCCCCGCCTTGCCTGGATAGCCGACCTCGGGGCCAATCCTCCCGTGCTGTATTCCCGGACGGGGAAGGAGCCGCTCAAGCGCCTGATCCCGGATCCTGCACCCCGGACCCGGACAGGTCTTTCAGAAGCCCTGCTTGCCCTGGCGCTGGCTCTTGCAACCGGACTGATCCTGTTTCTTGCCTGCTGACGCAGGGTAGACCCCCCGATCCGCGGGAAAATTTGCACTCGGTCCGCATTTCAGGTACAATGGGAGGCAGACGCATTCGGGTGCTGCCGCAGGGTTAGGGACACCCGTTCAAGGAGGATGGATCATGGCTCAGCCTGATCCCGGCAAGGACGCCAAACGAATCAAGCGCATGGCCGAGGGAATCGACCTTCCTGAAGACGATCTCAGGAAGATGCAGATCGAGATGCAGATTGATCTCGGTCTCGACCTGCGCAGCTCACCCGACGAGGTTCACCGGGTTGCCCGTGAGCAGGACGAAGCCCATCAGGCCGAAATGAATGCCCTGCTGGAGCAGCTCAAGGACAAGCCTCCCGAGGTCCGCGAACGAATTCTCGAAGAGCTTGAGCGCACCAGCGCTGACAAGTCAGTGTTCGAAACCGCTGCGAAAGCAAAGGTAGTTGAAGAGAAACCAGAGCCAGCTCCGCTCGAGCCCGACCCTGCCGAAGCAACACCGCCCGAGGACACCGCCAGGGTTGACTCCAAGGTCGCCCTGGTCATCGCGGATGACAACATGCATGCCTGGCTCTCCGTCACCCCACCCCAAAACGGAGGGAGAGCACCCAATGTACGTGTTCTTGAGGAGTATCTCAAGCGCAAGGGTGTGGTCTGGGGAGTCGACAAAAAACGCCTGCAGCTGATCGCAACGGAGGTTGCAGAAAAAAACAGACAGGTCACCGATTTCGAGATAGCAACCGGGCGCCCGGTTGAAGAAGGCCAGAATGCAGAAATCATTGTCAAGTTCGAAAAGATCGAGCCGGGCGAATTCCGCGGTGCACTTGACCTGACAGACGTAGTTGCCATCGGGCGCGCCATCAAGGGAATGCCCCTCCTTCAGCTCAAGCCGGCCATTTCGGGCAGAAACGGGATGACTGTCAGGGGTGAAGAAATCAAGGCTGCTGATGTCAAGAGCCTGCAGATCGAGACACGAAGAAACACCAGGCGTGCCGGTGATCTGATCGTCCCCGAAATCGACGGAATCGTCTATCTCTACGAATCCGCCATTATGGTCAAAGCCTACGCTGACGCTGAAGTGCAGGTTGAACTCGACGATGAAAAGATGAATGCCTTTGCCAACCTGATCCCCGCCATTGGCGACGGATTGAAACTCACCCTTGAGATGACCCGCGAAGCCTTGAGAAATACAGGGATCACAAGCGGGATTGACGAACGAATGCTGGCAGATGCCATCGCCAAGTGCGAAGCTGACAAGATGCCACTCTCCCGCCTCCCCGTTGCAAAAGGCACCATGCCCGTCAACGGAGCAGATGGCAAGATAATGTTCCGTATCCGGATGCAAGGCTCGAACGAGCCCGTCGAAAAAGACGGGGGGCGGGTGGATTATCGCGAAAAAGACTCGATCATCAATATCGACGAAAACACCCTCATCGCAGTCCAGTTTCCGGCCCAGAAAAAGGTATCTGACGGAATAACCGTGACCGGCGATCCAATCCCGGGCAAGGATGGCAACCCGGTAGAGATCAAGGTCGGCAAAAATATCGAGTCAAAACCCAACGACCGGGGACATACTGAATATTATTCGAAAATCAGCGGACAAGTGGTCTTTGCTGACGGGGTGCTGGATGTCGAGCCATTGTTTGTTGTTGAGAAAAATGTCGACATGTCTGTCGGCAATATCGATTTTGTGGGCAACGTCCTCGTCAAGGGGAATGTCAACGACGACTTTACAGTCAAGGCCGGAGGTGACATAGAGGTCAGGGGGACAGTGAGCGCTGCCCATCTGGTTGCCGGGCGCGATATCTATATCAAGGGCGGTGTGGTCGCCCGTTCGGCCGGAGGCCTCAGGGCAGGAAACAACGCTGTCGTACGCTTTGCCGAAAATGCAAGCATCATCGCCAACAACACCATCACCATTGATCGGGCGGCCATGCTCAGTGAAGTTGCCGCGGGCAATGCTGTCATCTGCAAGAAGGAAAAGGGGCAGATCATCGGCGGGCACACCATTGCACGCAATCTCATTGAAGTCAAGGAACTGGGATCGTCCTCAGGAACAAAAACCGAGGTCACCATCGGGATGGATTTTTTTCAGATGGAGCAGCTCAACAGGCTAACGGAGGAACTGCAAAAATTCACCCGCGCCCTGGAAAAAATAGACGGGGTTCTCGAAAAAATGGAAAAAGCCCGCCTGCAGGACGGCTCTATCCCGGCCGAGATCGCTGCGAGCCACACGGATCTGCTGCAGAAAAAACTCCTCGTACAGCGCAAGCTGCATGACATCCGCAAGCAAAAAGTCAATGTCCTGATGGAAGTGGCCGACAACCGTGCCGGAGAGCTGATCGTCCTGGGGACACTGTACACCGATGTCAAGATAAACCTCGGAAAAACATCCCACGAAACACACGAGCAACGCGACCGTCAGCATGTCCATGCCGATCAGCAAACGGGGAAGCTGGTCATCGAGCCCTGGGTGCCGGCTCACGACTCCGGCAAGCGGTCCTGACTGCCTCAGTCTTCGTCGTCTCCAGCGGCAATGCCTGCCTCGATCCGTTTTTTCAGGCGCATCTTCTGCACAAGCCCACCGATCCGTGTGCAGAAAAAGATCCAGCGCCGCAGGATCCGCTTGCGCTCCCGTTGAGGAAGCTTCCAGCGCCCGTCACCCTCGGCCTTGACCCGCCTGAGATGCCCGTCGATCACCAGTGCAGCGGCCACGGAGACATTGAGACTCTCGACAAACCCGTACATGGGGAGACTGACCAGACAGTCACAGGCCGCCGCAGCTTTTTCGGACAGGCCAAAACGCTCGTTTCCCAGGATCAGGGCCACCGGTTTGTCAAGCGGCAGCGCCTCGGGTGGAACAGCCGTTTCATGAAGGGTTGTTCCCGCGATGAGATACCCCTGGGAACGAAACCAGGCCAGACACTCCTCCAGCGAGGTCCACGCCCGCTGGTCCACCCAGTCATGCGCCCCTTTGGAGATCTTCGGGTTCAGGGCAAAACTGTTTTCGTACTCGACAAAATGGACCGCAGCCACACCCAGGGCATCACAGGTGCGGACAACAGCACTGGCGTTATGAGCCTTGCGGATATTCTCCAGGACGGGCACGATCCAGAGAGTCCGCTGGTCGAGCACCTCCCTGAAACGCTCCATGCGCCGCCCGAGAACAAAGCGGTCAGCGAGGCGTTCAAACAGGGTCACGGGCAACACTCCGGGTAATTGATCGACTGTCAGTTGAGGAAAACGCCCCTCCTGGCATACTTCCAAAGCCGGTCAGGAGCTTGCCGGCAAATCCACGGTCTGTCGGGGCACCCATAAAATGTAGCTATCCCGAACTACAGTAAGTAGTGCAGAACACACGCTTTTTTGCTATTATTCTGATGGTCTTCCAGCAATGCTGGTCGGCCTCAAACCGTATCTGCGGAGTTCCCAATGAAAAAGACTACCCAGTTGAAGAAGCTGCTTATGGACAAGCAGGTCAGTGTCATGATGGAGGCCCACAACGGCCTGACCGCAAAACTCGTCGAGGAAGCCGGCTTCTCCTCGATCTGGGGCAGTGGCCTCTCGATCTCGGCCGCCC
>JAKPMW010000451.1 GCA_029548715.1 Spirochaetota bacterium
CCCAGGAATTCATTGTGGACGAGCAGGACGGGATCAAGGATCCGGTCGGGATGTGCGGAGTCCGTCTTGAGGCCGAGATCCATATTGTGACAGGTTCGGTCACCTCAATGCAAAACATTGTCAAGAGTGTGCAGCGGGCCGGTCTTGATGTACGGGATATCGTTTTGCAGCCACTCGCGTCCGCCAACGCGGTGCTTTCTGAGGACGAAAAGGAGCTGGGCTGTATCCTGATCGATATCGGGGGCGGGACAACCGATGTCCTGATGTACGTGGACGGGGCGGTCTGGCACACGGGCGTCCTGGCGATTGGCGGGAGCCATCTGACCAATGACCTCTCGGTCGGATTGCGGACTCCGACTGTTTCTGCCGAGGTCATCAAAAAGAAGTATGGCTGCGCCATGCGTGGCCTTGTCAATCCTGCTGAAATGATCGAGGTGCCTTCGGTTGGCGGACGGCCGCCCCAGCGCTATCCCAGGACATTTCTGGCCGAAGTCCTTCAGCCCCGCATGGAAGAGATTTTTACCCTTGTCAACCGCGAGGTGCAGATGACCGGACTCGGTGACATGATTGCTGCGGGTGTGGTCATCACCGGAGGGGCCTGTCTGGTTGAGGGAACAGCCGAAGTTGCCGAACAGGTGTTCAATTTCCCGGTCAGGGTCGGGACTCCACGTAATGTCAGCGGGCTCAAGGACATGGTTGCCAGTCCGATTCATGCAACTGCCGTTGGACTCTGCCAGTACGGGATTGTCGACCAGGAGCTGAGGGGGAACAGTGTCCAGCCGCGGGGCGGGCGCTTTTTCGGAGGACTCAGAGAACGCGTGAAAGGCTGGCTTGGCGAATTCTTTTAAGGTATATTCATAGGGCGCTTTCCCGGCTGGATGGGACCCCGGGCTGGTGCCGATTGCAGACAACACGCAGTACGTCATTCATGGGAGGGGAAGATGACGATCGAGATGGTGGAGCCGACGAGCAATCCAACGGTTATCAAGGTGATTGGTGTGGGCGGTGGCGGGTGCAATGCGGTTAACCGCATGATCTCCTGCCGGATGGACAATATCCAGTTCATTGCGGCCAATACCGATGCCCAGGTGCTTTTCAAGTCCAATGCGCTGGAGAAGATCCAGCTTGGGCAGCGCCTGACCAAGGGGCTTGGTGCCGGAGCGAGTCCGGACATCGGAGAGAAGGCCTGCGAGGAAGCCCAGGAGCGCATTGCCGAGGTTTTGCAGGGCGCCGACATGGTGTTTGTGACCGCCGGGATGGGTGGTGGTACGGGGACAGGCGCTGCTCCGGTTGTCGCCAAGATTGCCCGCAGCCTGGGTGCCCTGACGGTGGCCATCGTTACCAAGCCCTTTCATTTCGAGGGGAAAAAACGGATGGAGCAGGCCGAGGAAGGGATTCGCCGCCTGATCGAACATGTTGATACCCTGATTACTATCCCCAACCAGAATCTGATGAAGCTTTCCGACCGAAAGACTTCCCTCGAAGAAGGTTTCCGGATGGCGGATGACGTCCTGCGGCAGGCGGTGCAGGGGATCTCTGACCTGATTACCAAAACCGGGCATATCAATGTCGATTTTGCCGATGTCCGCAAGATCATGTCCAACAAGGGTCAGGCCCTGATGGGAGTCGGTATCGCCGGTGGCGAAAACAAGGGTGCGGCCGCCGCCCGTGCAGCCATCAGCAACCCCCTCCTTGAGGATTCTTCAATTGAGGGCGCCGAATCCCTCCTGGTGAATATCACATCCGACCATAATTTCTCCATCAACGAGTATCAGGACATCGTGGATGCCGTCCGTGAAAAGGTCTCCTCGGATGCCGAGATCATTTGCGGGAACGTCTTTGATGACCGGTACAAGGACGAGGTCATGGTCACGGTGATCGCCACTGGCTTCCGCCATGCTCGCGAGCGTGTTGTCGCCGGGGGCGGGGTCGAATTTGTCACTTCCAATGACTTTCTGGGCGGGATCCGCAGTGCACAGGTCGAGGCTGCACCTCCGCTTCGTGAGGTTCCCGAACCTGCCATGGCTGTGCCCCAGTATGCCGGGTATAGTGATGACAATATCGACATCCCTGCATTTCTCAGGTCGCGCATGCGGCGCTGAACGGGACTGCAGTCTGTCTCAAATGGCGGGACATCCGGGGCTCGGGTGACCCGCTTTTTTTGAACCGCGGCCGATAAACTGGTATACTTCAGGAGACAGGGGAAACTGATCGGCGGAGGAAGACCCATGCGTACCGGTATCAGTCTGTGCTGCTTTACAATGGCGTGCATGAT
>JAKPMW010000452.1 GCA_029548715.1 Spirochaetota bacterium
CCGACGGCGGGTGCTCCGTATCGTGACAAGCCCAAGATGTGTCTGACCGAGGAAAGCTTTGCCTCAGAGCCGGCCGGATTCATCATCGGAAAAAGGGATGGAAAAAATGTTATCCGGGCCAACGTCAACGGATCGGTTGAATCCCTGATGGCCGAGGGGAAACGCTTTGTCTACGAGTCGTCTTCGCTGACAGCGGTCCTCAAGGCGCGGGATTTTTCGGTTGTTTCGGCCGAACTGAAAAACGGTGCGAAGGAAGCCGACCTTGGGCAGGCCGCGGCCATGGCCGTCCTGCTCAAGTCGCTTGCTGACAGGTATCTCTACCGCTGACGTCCGGGTGCCGGGCCTGTGCGAAAGCCCGTCATCACTCGGTGACGGGCTTCCTGCGTGGTGCCGGCGTGCTGAGAAACAGCCGCGGATCCGGCAGGGCCGGAGGCTGTTCCACAAAACGAAAGAGTGTGCCAATATGAAGTGTGAATACAGTTTCAACCCCTACCAGAAGGAAGAACCGGACTGGAGTGATCCGTTTTTTGATTTTTTGAAGAGCACGGATATGCCCGAGTTCCACCGCTCGATTGACGGGTACGCCGAGACCCCCCTTGTCCCGATGCCCAAACTCGCGGCCGAGATCGGTGTTGGCCAGATTCTTGTCAAGGACGAGTCGCACCGGTACGGGATCAATGCTTTCAAGGGCCTGGGCGCATCCTACGCCATCTACCGTTTTCTCAAGGGACAGTGGGAAAAGAAGTTTGGTGACGGATTTTCGCCGGCCAGTTTCAAGGATCCGGCCACGATGGAAAAACTCGGTTCGTACACATTTTGTGCGGCAACCGACGGCAATCACGGCAAGGCCGTAGCCTGGACCGCCAACAAGCTCAGGCAGCGTGCCATTATCTACATGCCGGACAATTCGGCCCAGGCCCGGATTGACCATATTACCAAAGAAAACGCCGAGGTCGTCCTGGTTCCGGGGACCTTCGATGATTGTGTGGCTAAGTGCGCCAGCGATGCCGAGGCCAATGGCTGGCAGGTCATCGGGGATACCGCCTACCCGGGATACATGGAGATACCGCAGTACATCATTCTTGGTTATTCAACGATCTTTCGCGAGATGGAGAACTCCATCAACAAGCCGGGCAAGTCTGACGTCGATTTTGTTTTTCTTCCCGCGGGTGTTGGTGGTGTGGCTTCGGCGGGTACGAGTTACTACGCCCTGCGCTACGGAAAAAACCGCCCGAAGATCGTCTGCGTCGAACCCAAGGAGTCGGACTGTTTTTTGGAGTCGGTCAAAAACGGCAAGGGCGAGCCGCTGTTTACAAAGGGCAACCAGATGTCCATCATGGCGGGCTTGAACTGCGGTATGCCTTCCCTGATCGCCTGGCCCATCATGCGTGACGCGACCGAACTCTTTGTGGGTGTCCCTGATGATTGGGCCGAAACGGCCATGCGGGCCTACTACCGCGAGGGAATTGTCTCCGGCGAGTCCGGGGCGGCTGCCCTGGCTGGCCTGATTGCCTTGATGACAACCGACGAGATGAAGGAAGCACGCGAAAAACTGGGGATCAATTCCGGTTCCAAAGTCTTTGTCCTCAATACCGAGGGGGATACGGACCCGGTCAACTGGAAAAAGGTGGTCGGCGTCGGCTGAGGTTTGGACAGATAGCGTGATCGAGTTTTTGGGGAACAGAGGATCGATGGATAAAGGGGCGTGGAATGCGGTTCTGGTGTAACGGCACCGAGGTGGTCTATGAGGGTGAGCCTTCACGGACCCTTTTGTCCTGGTTGCGCAATGATGCCGGCATTACCTCGGTCAAGGACGGTTGCTCGGGGCAGGCTGCCTGCGGGGCCTGCATGGTCGAGGTGGATGGAAAGCCCCTTCTCTCCTGCGTGACCCGGATGGACAGGCTTGAGGGCGCACATGTCACGACGATCGAGGGCTGGCCCGAGTATGTGCGCCGGGTTTTAGGGCGGGCCTTTGTCGATGCCGGGGCCGTCCAGTGCGGGTTTTGCACTCCCGGCTTTCTGGCTCGCACAAAAATCCTTCTTCAGAACAATCCCCGCCCAACACGTGAGGAGATCGTCGAGGCGCTTTCGAAAAACGTCTGTCGCTGCACCGGGTTTGTGAAAATTATCGAAGCCGTCGAAATGGCGGCCCGGGCCCTGGCGGCCGGCCGCGAGATCGAGTTGTATGAGCCGGGTAAGGTCGGGACCCGGCAGCCCAAGTATGATGCCTATTACAAGGCCATCGGGAAAAGCCCTTTTGTGGACGATCTTCGCCTTGAGGGAATGCTTTTTGGCGCCCTCAGGATGAGTGACCATCCGCGGGCCCGGGTTCTTTCCATTGATGTGACCCGCGCTTGCAATATGCCGGGTGTCCTGCGGGTTGTCACGGCCCATGATGTTCCGGGACAACGCTTTGTGGGGCTTGTCGAGCAGGACTGGCCTGTCTACATTGCGGTTGGTGAAACCACGCGCTATATCGGGGATGTCCTGGCCTGCGTTGTGGCCGCGAGCGAAGAGCAGGCCCGTGCAGCTGTTGCCGCAGTTGATATTGAATACGAAGTATTGCCGCCATTGGTCGAGATGACCGAGGCAGAAGCCAGTCCGGTTCAGGTCCATCCTGATCGCCCCAACCTTGCGGGCCGCTGTGCCATCACCCGGGGTGGAGATGCCGGGGCGGCGCTTGCGGCCTCGGCCTATGTCTCGCGCGGGGTCTATGAGACCCAGCGGATCGAGCATGCCTTTTTGGAGACCGAGTGTGCCATTGCCGAACCCTGGAACGGGGATGGCATCCGGCTTTTTACCCAGAGCCAGGGTGTCTACGAAGACCGGAAGCAGATCGCCTCATTCCTGGGCTTGTCCGGGGAACAGGTCGATGTGGTACTTGTTCCCGCGGGTGGCGGGTTTGGCGGCAAGGAGGACCTGACCGTCCAGGGGCATGCAGCCCTGGCGGCCTGGCTCGTCAAGCGTCCGGTCAAGGTGCGCCTGACCCGTCCCGAGTCGCTCACCATGCACCCCAAGCGGCATCCCTTCCGGATGGAGTACGAGGTGGGCTGCGACCGGCACGGGATGCTGACCGTTGTCCGGGCCAGGATGCTGGCTGATACCGGGGCCTATCTTTCGGTCGGGACCAAGGTGGTCGAACGTGCCGTCGGGCATGCCACCGGGGCCTATAATGTTCCCTGTGTCGATCTTGAAGGCAAGGCGGTCTACACCAACAACATCCCCTGCGGGGCGATGCGCGGGTTTGGTGTCAATCAGGCGGTCTATGCGATCGAAAACTGTATCAGCGATCTGTGTGCCCAGGGTGGCTTTGACCGCTGGCAGTTTCGCTATGACAACGCCCTGGTTGAGGGTTCGGTTACCGCAACCGGACAGGTATTGCACAATGTGGCGGTGCGCGAGACCCTGCAGGCGGTCAAGGACGAGTTTTACAGACATCGCTATACGGGGGTTGCCTGTTCGATAAAGAACTGAGGTGTTGGCAACGGGATGAAGGACGAGAGCCTTGTCAAGGTTGAGATTCTGGCACCCGACCACGTCGTGTTGCATCACGGCTGGACCGAGATGGGACAGGGCGTGGACACAGTCGCCCTGCAGATGCTGTGCGACAAGACCGGAATCAAGCCCGAGCATGTTGAGGTCAGGGTCGAGACCCGGTTTGAGGCCCGGGCCGGGATGACGACATCCAGCCGGGGGACCTCACTTGTGGGCAATTCCGTTCTTGCTGCGGTTGAGAAGATCATGGCTGATCTTGAGGGCAAAAAATCGCTGGCTGATCTTGTCGGGCGTACCTACGAGGGATACTGGTGCTGCGACTGGACGACAAAACCCGGGAGCGATGGCCCGCAGTGTACGCATTACTCCTACAGTTATGCTACCCAGCTCGTCATTCTTGATGACCAGACGGGGCGGATCAAAAAAGTGATTGCGGCCCACGATGCAGGCAGGATTGTCAATCCGACCATGTTTGAGGGCCAGGTACAGGGGGCCGTCCACATGGGGATCGGATATGCCATCTCGGAGGATTTGCCCATGAAGGACGGGCGCCTGGTGAGTACCCGGTTTAAGGATCTCGGGATCATCGGGATCAAGGATACGCCTGAAATAGTCGTCAAGGGTGTTGAGGTCCATGACCCGCATGGGCCCTACGGTGCCAAGGGGATCGGGGAGATCGGGCTGGTGGCGACGGCCGGAGCGATTTCGAATGCCTATTACCAGTTTGACGGGATCAGGCGTTTTCGTCTTCCGCTGCTGCCCCCTGATCTTGACAAGCATGCAATGTGTCTGCAGAAGCGGACAGAATAAATACCTGAGGAGAATACGTGTATGGCAGTGTATCTCGCAAACGCGACGTTTATTGACTGGAAAACGCTCGAATTCAAAAAAGGCGTGACCATCAAGGTTGAAGAGGGCCCCGCAGGGGGGATTTCTTTTGTAGACAAGGCACCCGCCGGTGGAGCGGATACCGTTTTGGACTGTGGCGGCAAGTACGTGACGAAGAGCTTTGTCTGTGGCCATCATCATGTCTATTCAGCCCTGGCACGCGGAATGAATACGGTCAAAAAAGCGCCGACGAATTTTTTGGAAGTCCTGCAGTACGTCTGGTGGTCACTTGACAAGTGTCTCGATGATGCCTCGGTCGAGGCTTCGGCCCTGGTGACGGCGGCGGCCTGCGCCAAAAACGGCGTTACCTTTTGTATCGACCACCATGCTTCACCCTTTGCCATCCCCGGGTCGCTGGAGATCCTTGCCAAGGCCTTTGACAAGGTCGGTGTCGGGCATCTTTTGTGCTACGAGATCACGGATCGGGACGGGATGGACAAGGCCCAGGCCGGACTTGACGAGACGGCCCGTTTTTTGGCCAGTGGCCGCCAGGGTCTGGTCGGCCTGCACGCCTCGTTTACCGTCGGGGACGAGACGCTCAAAAAGGCTGTCGATCTTGCCCGTCAGACGAAAAGCGGGATTCATGTGCATGTGGCCGAGGGAACGATTGACCAGGAAGACAGCCAGCAGAAGTACGGCATGCGGGTGATCGAACGCTACAAGAAGGCCGGAGTCCTTGATTTTTCGAGAACAATCCTTGGCCACTGCCTGCATCTGGATGCTAACGAGCGGGCCATCCTCAAGGATTCACCCGTCTGGCTGGTGCAGAATGCCGAAAGCAATATGAACAACAATGTTGGCGCGTTTGACTGGACAGGTCTGGGTCCCAACCTGATGTTCGGTACCGACGGAATGCACAGCGACATGATCCGCAGCGCCAAGGCCGCCTTTTTCAAAAACCAGGAAAAGGGCGGGACGAGCTATGACGAGTTTTACCGCCGGTTCCGCAATGCCAGCAACTACCTCTCGTCCAACGGGTTTGCCGGTGATGGCGAAAACAACCTCGTTGTCCTCAACTACGATCCGCCGACGGATTTCGCCCAGTACAATGTTGTGGGACATATCCTCTTTGGGCTTGATTCGTCCAATGTCGAGAGCGTGGTTTCCCGGGGCCGCCTGATCGTGAAGGACCGCGTCCTCCAGACGGTTGACGAAAAGGAAATCAACGCCCTGGCCCGTGAACAGGCGGATCGTCTCTGGGACCGGATGCGCAAGGCGTAAACCGGCTCATCCTTCGGGGAGGCTGCTGATCCTCGAGGACGGGACGGTGTTGACCATAAAAAATGAGTAGATTAGTACAAGATCATTACGAAAAGGACATGCCATGATCCAGATTATCGACAAAGTTGTCAACAAACAGGTTCTTGAAAACACCATCAAGCGCTTCCGCGAAAAGGGAATCATTCTTCCCACCTTTGCTGAAATGCGCAATCCCGAGCTTGTGCCCGAGAAGATCAAAAACAAGCTCAAGGATATCGGACTCTGGGATTTCAATCCCCTCAACCTCTTCCGTATCACCTGGAAAAATGAACCCAAGGCCAAGGGCGGCCTGTATGGCGGGGTCAATTATGTAGAACTTCCCTCATCTCTCACGGGTGTCAAGGCCCGGATCGTGCTTATTGTTGGAAAGTATTTTCCGACAGGTGCGCACAAGGTGGGTGCAGCCTATGGCTGTCTTGCACCGCGCATCATTACCGGCGAGTTCGATCCCGCCGCCAACAAGGCTGTCTGGCCCTCGACCGGCAATTATTGCCGTGGTGGTGCCTTTGACTCCGTCCTGATGGGCTGCACCGCGGTTGCCATCTTGCCAGAAGAAATGTCGAAGGAACGCTTTGAGTGGCTGCAGAAGAGTGGCTCGGAGATCATCAAGACGCACGGCTGCGAATCAAACGTGAAAGAGATCTATGATGCCTGCTGGGATATCCGCAAAAACCGCAAGGACTGCGTGATTTTCAACCAGTTTGACGAATTCGGCAATCCGACCTGGCACTATAACGTCACGGCCCGGGCGATCGAAGAAGTCTACAACAAGCTCAAGGGCCCCAAGAGCCAGCTTGCTGCCTATGTTTCGGCCACAGGTTCGGCTGGCACGATTGCCGCTGGTGACTATCTGCGGACGATTGCCCCCCATATCAAGGTTGTGGCTTCGGAGGCTCTCCAGTGTCCGACGCTGCTGGCCAACGGCTTTGGCGGCCACCGCATTGAGGGTATTGGCGACAAGCACGTGCCTTGGGTCCACAACGTCAAGAACACGGATGTTGTCACGGCCATCGATGACGAGGACTGCATGCGCGTAATGCGGCTTTTCAACGAAAAGGATGGACAGGAGTATCTCAAGAAAAACGGGGTCCCCCAGGAGACGATCGACCAGCTCAACCTGATCGGGATTTCCGGTATCGGAAATGTGCTTTCGGCCATCAAGACCGCAAAGCACTTCGAGATGACCTCCGACGACATCATTTTCTCGCTGGCCACGGACAGCATGGAGATGTACGGTTCCCGCCTCGAGGAGCAGACGAAGGAAAAGGGCGTATACAACCGCG
>JAKPMW010000019.1 GCA_029548715.1 Spirochaetota bacterium
TTTTCAACGTAGATCCGCTGCCAGGCCGTCAGGGCATCCTCATACCGGCCCTTGCGGTAGTAGAGCCAGCCCAGACTGTAAAAGAATCTCGGCTCCTTGAAGCTTTCAGGCATACGGCGGAGGGCGTTTTCATAATTCTCGAGAGCCTGCTGATAATTTTGCTCCTCGAGATTAATGTCGCCCGAGTCCCCCGGGGTCAGATGCTCATAATATATGTTGCCAAGGTTGACATACGGCTTGGGGTATTCGGGGTCAAGCTCGCGTGCCGTGGTAAAGCTGCGTGTCGCTTCGGCTATCTCCGGTTTGGGGAGTTCAAGCAGCACCTCTCCGGTTTCGTTGTGATAGACAGCATTGTTCCGGTCAATCCGGACAGCATGCTTGAGGTTGATCAGGGCCTTGCCCTGATCAAGCTGCTCCCGCCAGTAGCGGCTCATGTAAAAATGAGCCAGCGCATGCTCCCAGTCCTTCTTCAGGACCTTGCCCAAAATTGTCCTCGAATCAAACCATTTTCCATTATCCTGCAGCAATGCCGAGTATTCCGTCAGGACCTGGACATGCATTGCCTCTGCATTGATATTGTAAATCTGCTTGAGTTTTTCCCCGGCCTGCTGCAGCTTGCGCATCTTGACGTAGGCTCGCATGGTCTTGAACTGGCCATCGAGGTTCTTCCAGTCAGCATCAAGAATCTTCTGGTACTCAAGCCGGGCCATTTCGTACTGTGCCGGATTTTTACTGGCGTCTCCTATGGCGATATGCAAATCTCCCATTTTCTCGGGGACCTTGAGACTTTTGGGATACAGCTTCGCCAGCGTGCCAAACGTCGCCCGGGCAGCCTCAAAGTCCTTCGCCTCGGTATGGGTGTCGCCGAGAAGCATCAGGGTTTCAAAATCCTTCGGGGCAAAGGCCAGCCCGTCCTGAAGCTTCTTGATAGCGCGACCATATTCCTTTTTGCCCCTGTAGGCATCCCCGTACCTGCGATACCACTCAATCTCCTTGCCGAGATAGGTCTCACCCTTGCGGAAATACTCCTCCGCCGCAACATACTCTTCCTTGCCCAGACTGGCCAGGCCCTTGTTCATCAAATCGGCCCCGGTCATCCCGGGCCGAAGCAGCAGGAGATACAGAAGCATTCCGAGGATGACAACGCCGACTCCAAGGACCGCAACCCGCAGGACAGGCCAGGCATGAGCCAGTACACTCCCGCCGGATGATGCCCGCACCTGACGCTCGGGTACATCCTCAAATCCCCCAAAATCAGCCTCAGGCAGACCGCTGGATACATCGGCTTCCGACAGGTTTTCCCCTGTCTCCTTCTCAAGAAACTCGCGTACCTCGTCCAGCGGCGCCTTGTTGAGCAGCATCCGAACCAGCTTGTTCTGCGCCTGGGATGAGACCCGGTCCTCGGCGATCGCCCGCGATGCGGCATCCCTCACCTTCGGGGTCAACACAAGCATCCGCTTGCGAACCCGCTCAATATCCTCGTCTGTCAGATCAAGTTCATCGTCCGAATAATCACCGGTGTCTGCCTGGGCAGGAACGGCCACGCCAGCGCCGAAACCAAGGTCAACATCATCAAATCCGGCCAGGGATTCTTCCCGACGGGCAGGTGGAGCAACCACCGCGGTCTCCTCAGGCAGGATATCGCCGAAATCATCCATCCCCGGAAGGGACTCAAATCCATCCAGTGCTTCAGATGACGATCCTGAAGCGGCATCTGGGAGACCGCCACCCGAAAGGAGATCGTCGATCCCCGTCCCCTCATCAAAAGCACCTTCCAGCGGGGCTGACAAGTCCCCATCCCCCAGTGTTGATTCGAGCTGTTGTCGGTCACTGGCGGCCTGCGCAACCTCCTGGGCCAGCAGGCTGTCAAGATCATCCCCCCCCACTGCGGGAAGCTGCCCGTCAGGCGTCACGTCAGCCGATTCGAGTTCGGCCAAAAAATCACTCATCTCGTCATCGAGTCCGGCTGCGGCTGCATCCTCTCCAGCCACATCGTCCAGCCCCAGCGAGGGTAGCAAGTCGCTCTCCCCGGTCTCGTCCGAAGGCATTTCACCGCCTTCATCAGCAGCAGAGTCACCACCGAGCAGGGCGTCAAGATCCGAGGCAAAATCGGTATCATCCGCTGGCGGGGCAGACAGGAGGTCAGCACCGGTATCATCATTCCCGGTAAATCTCTCTTCATCCGGAACATCGGATACCAGCCCGGCTGCACTGTCTTCCGTCTCCTCCGCAGGCTCGTCCCCGGCAGATGCAGGGGCGGCCTGATCCACTTCGTCATCCCACATGGGTGCATTGGCCAGGGCATTCCTGGTATACTCGTCTACCGGCTCTCCCCCAATGGCAGAGTCATCCCCATCCCCAAAACCTCCCCCAAGATCCAGAAAATCCCCGCCGCCGGTCTCTTCGCTCCCGACAGCAGATGACTCGCCTGGAGAATCCAGCTCCGCCAGCATCTGTTCGATTATCTGTTCTTCTTCGGAGGGTTCCGGAGTTGCAGCCACAACCTCTTCGTCCAGCGACACGGATGACCAGTCATCTGCGGGCTCGGAAAACCCTGTCGCGACCGGCACACCGATCTCGGGAGTATCACTCTCCATCTCGTACCCGAGACTCTCAAGCAACTGGTCCAGATGTGTAAATCTGTCATCGTGACTGGACACGCCACATTCCCCGCATTCGGTTTTCACATCCCGCCGGCACGGCTGCATCAAGAATACGCACCATTGGTACGTCCGGCCAAGCTGCCTTCAACCCGGCCGCATACGTCTGTACAGATTAACGGAAGATTTTCCCGGAGTCATTACGACATTTTCCCGAAACAGAGAGAGGATCTCAAGCGCAGCCCGGATTGTGCCGTTACTCGATATATACAGTACCCGTCCACGTCACCAAGGATATGTCTCATGAAATACGGCTTTCTTCCCCTGCTCCCCGTTTTGCTTCTCGCAAGTGCCCTCGGAGCCGGAGACCCCCGAAACACTCCACTCTTTGGACCGCACCAGACAGATGGGGGAATTCTCTTCCGGTACTATATCCCGGGCGCACACAATGTCCTTGTCGCCGGCGACTGGTCAGGCTGGACTCCGGCTGTACGCCTCGCCCCCGGGAAAAAGCCGG
>JAKPMW010000023.1 GCA_029548715.1 Spirochaetota bacterium
CTGTCGAGAATTTTCCGGAGGTACTCCATGCGCCTTATTACGTCTGTCTTTCGGTTCGGTCTGGTTGTTGCGCTGTTGGCTGTGTCTGCAGGTTGCGGATCCGAAAGCAGTTTTACCATTCTTCATTTCAGCGATCTTCACGAACAACTGCACCCCGTCAAACGCAAGATTGGCAACAAGGATGTCGAGTTTGGCGGCGTTGACCGCCTGATAGGCGGGCTCAAGGCGGCCCGGACTGCGGCTGGCCCGGGCACGCTTGTGCTGTATGCCGGGGATGCCATTCAGGGAACTCCTTTCTCGACCTTTTTCAAGGGGGAGGTCACCTTCGGGCTTCTGGATGGTGTGATCGACTACATGGTGCCAGGCGTGCACGATTTTGACTACGGGCAGGATAATCTCAACAATCTGACCGGAAAGTCAAAATTCAAGGTGCTCTCGGCCAACATTTTTAACAAGGATGCCAAGCCCTTTACCGGAGTGGATTACGTCATCAAGGATATTGACGGAATAAAGGTGGGTATCTTCGGACTGACGATGAGGATTACCGAGATCCTTCAGTCGGCCCGGAATATCGAGGGATTGAATTTCGGGCCTGTGGAGGATGCTGCCCGGGCTGCGGTGATGGCGATGCGGGGACAGGGTGTTGATTTTGTCATTGCACTCACGCATCAGGGCATTGAAGAGGACAAAAAGCTGGCTCGTGCGGTCGACGGGATCAACCTGATTGTCGGTGGACTCTCGCATACCGTTTTGACCAATGGCTTCCTTGTATTTGATACCTGGATTGCCCAGGCGGGGTACCGTGGGGAGCATTTTGGCAAGATTACGGTCAGGTATGACAAAGAAAAGAAGAGGATCATCTCCATTTCACCGGAGATCGTCAATGTCACAGCCGAAATGCCGGCGGATGCCGAAGTCGCAAAAGTTGTGGACAAGTATTCAAAGGAACTCAAGAGCAAGCTGGATGTTGTTGTCAGCAAAAGCGATGTGTTGCTTGAGGGCTCGCGCAACAAGGTCCGTGGAAACGAGACCAATCTGGGGAATCTCCTGGCCGACATCCTCAAACGCGAGACCGGAGCGGATATGTGCATCATCAACTCGGGCGTTATTCGTGCGAGCATCAATCCGGGGCCGGTCAGGGTTGCGGATGTGCTTAACGTCCTGCCGTATCCGAATAATGTGTCCACGGTGCGCCTGACCGGGAAGGCCATTTACCGGATTATCGAAAAGAGTGCGGCGACCAACCCCGGGGAGGGCCGGTTTTTGCAGGTCTCCGGTGGATTGCAGTACAAGATCAAGGGACGGACTCTGGCCGAACTCAAGTTCAATGGTCGGGATCTCGACGAAAATCGGGTCTATACCGTGGCGACCAGCGATTTTCTCGCTGACGGTGGTGACAACTATCCCGAGTTCAAGCAGGACAGGGACCCCAAAAACACCGGTATCACGATGGCTGAGTTCATGATTGAAGCGCTCAAGCGAATGCCCACGATCGCTGCCGGGGTCGAAGGCAGGATTGTCCGGCTCGAGGGGTGAGTTCTGTCGTCAGGCTGATGCAAAGGACCCGGCGCCGGGAGCGGCCGGGTTTTTTGCTTAAGGCCCCGATCCGTTCCTGGAATGGATCGGGCCGGTTGCTGCAGGTGCCTTCTCAGGGCTGGGGGAGATCCCAGGGCTTGAACTTGTTTTCCATAAATTCTTCGGGGTCCAGGTATTCCCCGTCCTTGACTACTTCGTAGTGCACGTGATCCCCCGTTGCAAGCCCTGTATGCCCCATCCGGCCGATGATCTGGCCCTGGTAGACCAGATCCCCGGTAAAGACCTCCTGGGCATCAAGATGCGCATAGCGGGTGATGTAGCCATCCTTGTGCTTGACCTCGACGTACAGGCCGTATCCGCCCGGTTCATTGTCCACCCGTGACACGACACCCGGGGCAGTAGCCCGGATGATAGTTCCCCGGGAGTGGGCAATGTCAACGGCGTTATGGTCAGCGTATTGGCTGATAAAGAAGTTGTAGCGCTGTCCAAAGGGTGAGGTGATTGTTCCCCCGTTGTCAACGGGCCAGAACGATGGAATAAAGGTTTTCGGGTCGCGCTCTATCTGGCGGAAAAACTGGAAGCGGTAGTAGCGCCGCATTGACCAGAGCAGGGTTTTGAATCGCTCGGATTGCTGGGCCGCCCGCAGGATGTGCAGGTTGATCTGGTCAAGCCGCTGGATGTCCTCGGCGTACCTGTCGTCAGCGGGGCTGGAGAAGCGGATCTCTCCCGGGACGGCGGATGCCCCCTCAAAAAGGTACATGCGGTCGTAGTTGCGAACCCCTGTCATGGCGGCAAAGGGTTTTGCATGGTCAATAAATTTTGACAGGGATGATTCGAGGCTGCGGACATTCCTCGAAAACAGGTCCAGGGTTTCCTCATACTGTTCGATGTTGCGCTCAAGGCGCTCGATCTCCGGGTCAGTGGTTCCCTTTTCGATAAAGGCGGAGACCGAAAAGCTGACGGTCACCGCCAGCACCACTGCGATAAAGAGCACGATGTACTTCGAGATCCGCAGGGTAAAAACCGGCGTATTGGCCGAGTGCGAGGCGATCATCAGGGTGATGTGTTCGTGCCCCTTGCGGTTGATCTGGAAAAAGAAGTCCCTGATCCGTTTTTTTGCGCGCTTGATACGGGCGTTGCGGATGACGTAGGCTGCGGGGGGTGAACCGCGGCGTGCCGGTGATGTTGGTCGTGAACCCATGCCGGAAATTGTATTCCGTTATTGCTGTCCAGGCAAGTACCAACGCATACACGCGTCCGCGTCAGGGACGTTGCCGGACTGGCGCCGGGGGTGTAGAATAGACTGGGGTTGGACACTACACCCCGGAGGGCGTTTGATGAGATACTCATTGTATATGATCCCGGCATGCGTGGCACTGCAGCTGCTCCTTGCCTGTTCTTCCCGTGAAGCAGCCCGGCCTGATGGAGGCAGCGCGTCCTCCGCTTCGTCGTCTTCGCAGGGAAAGACCGCTTCCCAGGCATCCAGCCAGGCAGCGGTTGTAACGGTCAACAACCCGGTTTTTGTACGCGATGTCTGGAGCAATGTCCGCGATATTTCGGCTGCCAACAGGAATTTTCTTACAGGTGGAACTACGGCCGTCGCCGGTGTGCGCAGCTACAAGATGACGGATGCAGCCGCATCCGGGCAGCCACAACAGATTCCCCGCTTGGAACTCGAAAAAAGCGTCAGTGAACTGCGCAAGATCCTTGCCGATCCGGCCCTTTCGGTGACGGACCGCTCCCGCTGCCAGTACTATCTGGGGGCCTGCCTGATCCAGCTGGGTGATGCCCGTGGAGGCAAGGCAGCCTTCCAGGAAGCGGTCCGGCTTGAGCGAAACGGAAAATGGGGCCGGCTGGCCGCTGTAGAGCTGGCCAAATAGCATCTATAATGGTACTGCTGGGTACCCGTGGGCAGGGTTTGACCGTGCCCACGGTTTTGTCTGTACATCCTTGTATGTGATGGGGGCATCATGGCCAGTCGCGTTCCGGTTCTTGCCAGGGTTTTTGCTGTTGTATTCGTCGTTGTCATCGGCGGGACACTTGCCGGTGTGTTCGAATCCTGGGAGCTTCAGCTGGCGGATCAGCGCTTCCGTATCCGGGGGAGCCAGCCGGTGCATCCGGCTATCGTCCATATTGATATTGATACCGATGCCCTCAAGGCCGAAGGGAACTGGGGTACGTGGAATGCCGGCCGGCACGCCATTGCCGTCAATATCCTGCGCAGGCTGGGAGTCAAGGCCCTTGGCGTTGACATTTTTTTTACCGAGCGGGGCGAGCGCCTTTTTGCCGTCAACAAGCTGAAAAACAGCGGTCGGGCGAATTTTTCCCTGGAGGATATTGAGCGTATTGTTCCCGACTCAAGCCGGCTTTTCGTGGATGCCATGTCCAACTCGGGATTTGTGGTATTGTCGCAGCTTTTTGAAAACCAGCCGCTGCACGAGCGGTACGGTTTTTACCGCGAAAACCGCTCAAACAGCCTGCGTCTGCAGGACGGACGCTTCAGGGTGGCCCTGCCACAGGTGTTTCCCCATCTCAGGGCGCAAAGCAATATCACTCCGGTTCTTGCCGAGTATGCGGTTGCGGCAGCAGGGACCGGGATTGCCCAGGTCGATCCCGATACCGATGGAGTTGTGCGTCGTGCGCCCCTCTTTTTTCTTCTCGGAAATCACGTCTATCCTTCCCTGGGATTGGCGACAGCGCTTGTTGCACGCGGGCTGACCCTGGCGGATCTTGCTCCCGGAACCAGCCGGCGGGAGATCGTTTTTTCCAGGGGGACCAATCTGTTGCGCATTCCGGTGCGCCGGGATGGTTCCCTCTACGTCAACTGGCGAGGCGGGGTCGCAGATGCCCATCCCCGGATTTCGTGGTCGGCCATCAAGTGGCTGGGGTACGGCATGGTGTTGCGCGAGATGAAGGCGGTGGCCAACAGGGTAGGAGAGGACACCCTCTTTGACCGCGAGCGGTTTTTGCAGCTTCCTGAAATTGAGCAGTTGCAGCGGGAATTTGGAGACGGGACCCCACTGGCCGGGCCGCTGGCAATCCGTGCCGAAGACAGGGACTCGGTTCCGATTGTGGAAGAAGTCTGGTCGCGACTTGTTGTAGCCACGCTTTTGCAAAAAATGCTGGACGAAAATCCGGCACTCAAAATTGAAGAGTTTTGCTCCAAAACTGGCCTGGATGACACACCCGGGGTGAGGGAGTTTTTTTTCGGGATGAAGTATGCGAGCATTATCATGCGTGACCCGAGGCTGGTCGGGAGTGTTCTCTCAAAGGGCGAGGCCCGCCGTCTCGCTGTCGAGGACATGAAGCTGTTTGAAGAATACCGGCTCCTCATCGGCAACGAACGGCCCGACTCAGGCGAGAGACCCTGGTTTTTCTACCCGGCCCCCCTGGTCGAGAGTCTCAAGGGACCACTCTACGGGAGCTGGCTTAACGGCAAGATCTGCCTGTATGGCTTGACCGCATCCGGGACCCATGATCTCAATCCGGTCCCGATGGCTTCGCGCTATCCCATGGTGGGGGTGCATGCCACTGTTGCGGACAATATCCTTTCCTCGAATCCGATGACACGCATTCCCCTCCACGCCAACCTGGCCCTTGCGCTGGGACTGGCCCTTGTCTCGGGCCTGCTGTTTCACCGCACCCGCAGCGCAATCATGGCTGTGGCGGCATTGTTTCTGGTCTGCGCACTGGTGGCCGTCAACTGGCTTCTGTTTTCGACACAGGATATCTGGCTGGACCTTGTTCCCCCCCTTGTCCTTGTCCTTGCCTTTTTTGTTTCGGCGCTTGTGCACAACTATCTTGGCGAAGAGCGCGAAAAAAAGCGGATTCGGGGTGCCTTTTCCCGCTATGTTGCTCCGGCGCTGGTTGACCAGATCATGCATGACCCGGCCATGCTGCGTCTGGGTGGGGAAAAGCGGGTCTGCACGGTGTTTTTTTCGGACATTGCCGGGTTTACCACCCTTTCGGAGGGACTCTCACCCGAGCAGCTTGTTGAATTCCTCAATACCTATCTGACCGAGGTGACGGATATCATTCTGGCTCATGGGGGGATGCTGGACAAATACGAGGGGGATGCCGTGATGGCGGTCTTTGGTGCCCCCATCCTGCAGCCCGACCACGCCGAGCGGGCCTGCCGGGCTGCCTTGGCTGTCCAGGCACGACTGACCGAACTGCGCGGTGCCTGGAAGGAGCGTGGTCTGCCGGAGTTTATCACGCGGATCGGACTCAACTCCGGAGAGATGGTTGTGGGCAATATGGGATCGCGCGAGCGGTTTGACTATACCGTAATCGGAGATGCGGTCAACCTCGGATCGCGTCTTGAGGGCGCCAACAAGCAGTACGGGACCTATCTGATGATATCCGAAGCGACCAGGGAGCTGGCCGGAGCGGACAAATTTGTCACCCGCGAGCTGGACATGATCCGTGTCAAGGGCAAGGCCGAGCCGGTGCGGGTCTACGAACTGATGGATACGATCTGACACTCCCGCTGGGCAACATGGAGGATTGCTGCCGGACAGGGCAGCATCCGGGACGTGGGGGGGGCTGATATTCTGGCTGCTGCTTGCGTGATCACTGTTAGCTGTTCCACAAAATAGTGGATACACCATGAAGAATCAGGGATCTCCCTGCCGATAATCGGGGCGGGTGTGTCCCGCTGTATCCGGCCGGGACACGCGGCTGTGAAAATTTTACTCGCATGTGTGCTTAATTCACAACACCCAGAGGATTGCCCGAAAGAGGCCTGGCCGGCTTTGGATCTGGTCTGCCGGCCGATTCGGGACAGAGGTACCAGGCAGCAATGAATTTAATGGAAGAACCTGGATTCATTGCTCCCGGGAGGCCGTGACGGGGCAGCATGGCCCTGCAGTCCCGTCACGGCATGATTATTGCACGATAGTTGTACGGTAAAATCTGCACACGGAGATAGCCATGAAGAACACACCTTCCCGCAGGAAGATTTTTGCGCTGGCAGGCTTTGTTGCTGCGCTCAGCCTGTTCGCATTCTCGCTTGTGCAGGGGTACTGGTATCAGAGCAATTTTGCCGTGGACACGGCTGACTGGGTATTGCTCTACAAGTACAGCCGAAACGGGTACATTAACAATGGGACGCCGAGTGCAAACATGCAGGCGGCCGGTGGGTATCTGCGTATTACCGGAGTTGTCAATGACAACAGCGCATTCATGGACAACTGGACCGGCAGGACTGCGTACTACAATGGTGCAACCTACAGTGCCTCAAAAACCGCTCCCTTTGGAGTGGAATTTTTACGTGAAACGACCACGATCGATCCGCACACTGGTGCCAATGGAGAGAGCGAACGGCATTCGGCCGCGCAGGGATTCTGGCTTGTGCAGGGAACACCGCCGGATGGTTCGGTTGTCAATGAGACGTTTGCCAATTCTGTCTTCATGTACGAGATGATGAGGATGACGTACAACGTTTCGGGGAGTCCGCTTCATCCCCGCAGTACCTGGGGATACTATATATCGTCTGCCCAGCGGTTTGATTTGACCCAGGTACAAAGGCCGGCCGGTGGAACAGCCAACCTGATCGACGATCCGACGTATACGCTTGAATGGAACTATGATGACAATTTTGGGGCAGGGACACAGGACACGACAGGTGAGGCCAATGCAAATTTTACCCGGCCATACCCGGTCGGGATTCGTCTGACGCACGATGGGTCAAGGGTGCGATTTTATCTCAACCCTGACCCGACCGATGCCAATTCCTATGCAAACGAATACCATCTGGTCGGGAGTGTCGGTGTATCGTGGAACAGCGGGATTCGCTTTATGACCGGGATGGAGACACGCCGGGCAGATGGAGAGAATCATGCCTCGGATATCAAATCAGTCACTGTCCGCTCGGTTGCGAATTCCGTTACCGCTGAAGTTGGTCCTGAAAAGGTTGCCAAAGGGTCGGTCAACAATTTCAATCTTGTTATAGCTCCGACCTTTGTCAGCACGGATGCAGGTATCGGCGAGCTGACCATTGCCAAGCCTGCAGCATATACTGGAGCCTGGGATCCCACCAAAATCGAGGTCTATTCCTTCAAGGGAACAGGCACCAATCACACCTGGCATCCGACCCTCAAAAAAATGACCTACCGGGCGGACGCCTCTTTCACCGCCGATGGTCAGGCCTACATTTTTGTCGAAAATACGACCAATCTCCGTATCCGTTTTCGTCAGACGAGCGATGCCAACAACGGTGTTATCCGGGGCGATACCGGTGGTGGGGCAGCGGATCGCAAGATCGTGGTTGTCATGCCCTTTACCGCCCCGGCCGCAGCCAATGGAGTCGGTGATGAATTTATCGTGTATGCCGACTGCGTCAAGTATGACGGGCAGGCTTATTCGCGCTGGGGGACCACGGGGATGATCCAGGCCAGTGCCGGTGATGCCTCGGCTTCGATTGAGGGGAGTTCGCTCAAAGTCAAGACCTACAACAATCCCGATGCGCGTTCGGCCATTGAGCCGGTCGAAACCTATGTCGGGGCGACCACGGTATACCTGTACGTTTCAACCACCAATGTCAATTCGCCCGACATCAGCGAGATCAGGGTCCGGATTCCGGACGGGTATGTGATTTCTGCCGACAACTCATCGGGCAACACGTACAGCTCTCTGATCATCAGCGCCGACGCCAGTTACGTGACGAAGATTTCGGAGAACGGCACCAACTACATCCGGGTTGATTACAAGGGAGCCAATACCTTCCTTCCGGCCAGCGGAGGGATGGACCGGATCTCGATTACGGTAGATTCGACACCGGCCGGTTTTTCCGGAGCGACCACCAATACCGTCTGGCAGGCCTCGGTCAAGTCGGAGATCCCAGGGACGGCCCGGACGGTGTGTCGCCAGGATTCGGCCTATAACAACATGGCTCTTCTGGTGCGGCAGTTGCCGCCCGTGATGCTTGCCTCGCTTTCGACGATTCCGGAGGGGACGACCAATACCCTCTACAACAACAACCATTACAATCAGGTCACCCTTGCGGTGCAGAACAACGGTGGAATCGGAAACCTGATCAAGCGTATCCGGATCCAGATGCCGGTGAATGTGAGTGCCGTGGACGGACTGGGGAGTGCGGTGATCGGGGGAGGCGATTCAGGTCTGGGGATCAGCTATAATGCTGGTCTCAACCAGCTTGTGATCGATTATGCAAGCCAGGGCAGGGTCCTCAATCCGGGTCAGAGTGACACCATCCGCTTCAACATCCAGGATACGGTGCCCTCGATGTCTGACTCTGTCATCCAGTCGTTCCCTGTTGCGGCGGATAACGACAACGAAGAGGGTTTTGTAGCTGCGACCGAAGGGACACAGACCTGGCGTATCCGCTGGAAGCGGCCTGATGCGGCTGGTTCGGCCAGTGTCAGTGCGGCGAACGGTTTGACGCTGGGTGCAACCAACCGGATCTATACCTCGACCACGGGTGCCACCCGTGTGCAGTTCGGGATCAACAATACCGGAGGGGCGTACAATACCGTCAGGCTGGTGGAGATCACCATTCCGGCCCAGTTTACGAATATCGCGAACGGGATCAGTTCGTATTATGCCGCCGCGCCTGTAGAGGTAATCGGGAACCGGGTTCTTGTCAAGTACGGCGAAGCCGGAACGGGCATCCCGGACGGGCAGAGTGATACCGTATCGCTTGATCTCAAGGATGGGATCGGCTTGACCCAGGATCAGGAAGTCGAATTTTCCATCCGGCTGGGCAATACCGTCTGGGAGTCCAATCTCAAGCCGACAGGGCTGGTCCCGGGCGGCAACAAAAAGATCCTTTTCGTTCGACCGCCCCTGCTGGGGAGTGTGGCCACCCTCCCGGTGCAGATCAACTCGGACGTCGCTACGCACGAGCTGACGACAACCGTAATTAATAGCGGTGATCCCGAAAACATCATAGGTGAGCTGCGCATCCATATTCCGGATACGATAGCATCCAATATCCTCAATTCTGCCACAAGCTCGGTTCTGGGTGAAAACTCGGGTGCCAGCGCCAATATTTCAGTTGACACGACGGGCTTTTCCAATTTTGTCCGTATCGTCTATCCTCCGGCCAAACCCTTCAGGGGTGGGATGACCGAAACCGTTGCATTCAGCATTGTTCATCATCTTATCGGTGGTTCGACCAATTTTACCTTGGTCACTACAGCGTCCAATGTGCGCAACCAGTGGCAGAAGCTTGGTACTACGGCCGGGGGAACCAATACGTTGACGATTCGCAAACCTCCCGCCCAGGGGCGGATATCACTCCTGCCCAATGTGCTCTATCACCATGATGGTGCTGTTGCGGTTGCGACCAATCTTCTCGTCCTGACCCTGACGAATACCGGCGTAGGCGGAAACGACATTACCAGTGCGGTGGTCAATTTCCCCCTGCTGATGCAAAACAAGATTACTTCGGTCAGCAACCGGAGCGGGGCTCCCCTGACCAAGCTGGACAGCCAGTTGAAGATCAGTATCGACTACAGTTCGGTCAAGCTGCAGGCGACCAAGAGTGACAAGGTGTACATCTGGTTGCGGACTGACATGCCCTCCCAGACGGTTGATCAGCCTTTCACCTGTACCTTCGATAACGGGCAGGGTCCCCAGTCTGCGACTGTTCCGGCGGGGAAGAGTGCGGCTCTTTCGCTTGTGACCCGGCCCGAAATATTTGTTGCCCAGAACGACGTGACTCCAAACCAGATTTTTACGACAGATTCCTTCTCGACATTTGTATTCACATTTAAAAACGGGGCGACTGGGGGCAAGTCTATTTCCCGGCTCAGGATCGATGTTCCTGACCCCTTCATCTCGACCGGGGCAGTCTTGGCCAGTCCCTGGCCCAGCTCGACCGAAGTGATCAACGAGACCAATGGGCGGGCGGTCTTTGTCAACTACACGACGTCAAGGCTTGATGCAGGCAGTTCGGATGAGGTTTCTGTCGGATTGCGGGATAATCTTGTCATCGGAACGACCAATGTTGTGTTTACCGCCTGGGCTGATTACGGTGACGGGAGCGGGTTCAAGCCGGTTCGGGTTACCACGGACAAGAGCATGGGGATCGAGTTTGTCTTCCCTGACGCCTCTGCCTATGCCAGCGTTACGCCCCGCATGGTGAACATGAACACAACGAGTAACCAGTTTACCGTCATCGTGACCAATACCGGTGTGCCGGGAAATCATATCCGCAAGCTTGAGCTTGATCTGGGCAAGTACGTCACCAATATTGGTGTTCGCTCGAGCAGCATCCTGGGAATCGGCGCAGGAACAATCATCAGTAACCGCTATCTTCTCCTTGATTATGCAGCAGCATTGACAAATCTTCCCTCGGGGTACAAGGATACCATCACCGTCGCAGCGATTGATTCGGTGGATGAGGTGACCAATGTCACTGTCAGGATCAGGGTTTCGAACACCACAGCGGATGCCCAGTACCGGCAGGCAACCGAGCAGACAACGGGCGGACTCAAGATCAGTTATTTCAGACCGGATTATCTTGGCTCGGCCTATGTTGAAGCCCTGAACAGGGTTTCGGCAGACAAGCCCAACACCGTCTTTTCCACTGTGACAACCAGTACCCTGCGCTACACCCTTGTCAACGACGGTGCCGCGGACAACGATCTTGATGCGGTTCGGATCTACCTGCCCGAGCTCTACGTCAATCCTGCCTCCATGGCGTATATCACCAGTCAGCGGGGTGGTGTTGTCGATCTGGCGGGGAGTGTTCTGACGGTCTGGTATACCAACGGGACGAGACTGGCTTCGACGCAGCGCGATACCATCCAGTTTGCCATTAATGACCTGGTCTCATCGACCAATGCAACGTCGCGCTGGCTTTCGGTCTCGCGCTTTATCACTTCGGGGGGGAAATTCCTTACCAACCAGATGGTGGCCGGGAAGTCCGATTCCATCCATTTTGAAATGCCAGCGCCCTCTGCCAGGGCAAAGTTGCGTCAGCGCTCGCTGTATGCTTCGACCCGGCGTTTTGTGACGGCTCTTGATGTTACCAATTCAGGAAGTGGCAGCAACGCGATCGAAACGGTCCGGGTGACCCTGCCTGTCGGGATGCGGGACGGGATGAGTGTGGCAAAGGTGACGAATTCCTTTGCGGCCAGCCAGGTGTATTCGTCAGGGGTTATCACGCTGACCTATACGAATTTTACCGTTGGCCGGGTTGACACAATCTGGCTTGATCTGACCAACACGTATGAGGATGTCTGGTCCGGTCAGCTTCAGGTTGCAGTTGCCAACCGGGTGATGGAAAATTCTGCAGTCCAGTGGACGACAGATGCCCTTGTGCAGCGTGTGGTGACCGCTCCCTCGGTGTATGCCGAGGCTGTCAGCCCCAGAGACGGGGTGGATAACCGCCTCTGGTCTACCGATTACGAGGCCCAGTACCGGGTCTATGTCCGCAATGATGGAACCGGGGATGCCCCTGTGCGGCGGGTCCGGATCAGCCTGCCGGCCGGGTTTGTTGTCAGTGCCGCCTCCAGCGGGGCTGTGGGGGGTACCGGATTGAGTTTTGCCGGAAATACCGTCTCGCTCGACTATCCTCTGGCTTTCCCCTTTACTGCCAGTCAGTGGGATGCAATCACGATTACCGCGGCCGATCCCTGGGCGGCTGGAGCCAATACGGCCAGCTTTGCAGTCCTGGTGGGTGGGATCGACGAGATCGACGGGATGGACCTCAATACCAATTATGCTGCAACCAGACTCTACGCGGGCAAGAGCCTGACGATGAGCTATGTCCATCCTCCCGTTTCAACCAGATACTGGATTGACGGGTATGCAGCGGGGACCAAGCCCTTTGTCTATGTGGCAGCCAAAAACAGTACCCGTTCAACAAATGTGACCATCAGGCTGAAAAACACGGGGACCTCCAGCAATGTGATTCATCGTGTGCGTTTCGAGATACCCGAGGTGTTCAGCGGGATCTCTGGAATTACCAGTACCATCAGCAATGCCGTGGCAACGGTCTCCGGTTCGCTGGTTGAGGTCAGCTATCCGGCTGAAAAACTCCAGGCGGGTGCAAGCGATACCATTGGAATGA
>JAKPMW010000453.1 GCA_029548715.1 Spirochaetota bacterium
GGGCGGGGATTTTTCCGAACCGGTGACCCAGCATACCAGACGCTTTATCCGCTGTTTCTGGGCCCTCGACCGGGGACTGGCCAATGCTCGGCATTATCCGGCCATCTCCTGGCTGGAGTCGTACAGTGAATATGTGGACGAAATCCAGGACTGGTGGACTGAGATTGATCCGGACTGGCGCAGCCAGCGGGATCATGCGCTCGAGATCCTTCAGCGGGAAGACCGGCTGCAGCAGATCGTCAAGCTGGTCGGGCCGGACGCTTTGCCGGATGCCCAGCGCCTGATTCTCCTGACGGCCGATCTTCTCAAGAATGCTTTTTTGCAGCAAAATTCATTTGATGCCAATGACATGTATGCGGTTCCGCAACGGCAGGTGCTCATGCTGCGGGCCCTGCTTGATTTTCACCTGCACGCCGAGCGGGTCATCAAGCGGGGCGTGCCCATTGGCCGGGTACGGGACTGCCCCCAGCTTGACAGTCTCCGGCGGATGAAATCGACGGTTTCAAACGATGAGGCCGGAGCCATAGAAGAGATACGCCAGTCTGTCATTGCGGCACTGGCCAGACTTGAGGGGGATTTCGCATGAGCCAGATGGTGTACCGCGGTCTGACAGTCATCAATGGTCCCCTGATCGTGGTTGAGCGTACACGGGGTGTGGGGTACGGGGAGCTTGTCCGGATTCGGGACAGTGGGGGAAACGAACGGACCGGGCAGGTCCTTGAAGTCTCCACCCATGCGGCCGTGGTCCAGGTCTTCGGCGGGACGGCAGGGCTGACCCAGTCTGCAACGGAGTGTGTCTTTACCGGGAGTGCCCTCAGGATTCCCGTTTCCCGCTCCATGCTGGGGCGCGTGTATACCGGGCTTGGGCTGCCCCGGGATGGTGCCCCGCTTCATCTTGATGGTGAGATGCGGGATATCAATGGCAACCCGATCAACCCCTGGTCCCGGGTCTACCCGCGCGACTGCATCCAGACTGGAATCTCTGCCATTGACGGGATGACGACCCTGATTCGGGGGCAAAAGCTCCCCATTTTTTCCGGAAACGGCTTGCCGCATAACAGGCTGGCCGCCCAGATCACGAGACAGGCCAGGATCCGTTCAGCGGATGAGGAGTTTACCATCGTGTTTTGCGCGATGGGGATCAAGCATGATGTGGCGCAGTTTTTTGTCCGCTCGTTTGAGGAGAGTGGCGTGCTTGACAGGGTTGCCATGTTTCTCTCCCTGGCGGATGACCCGACCATGGAGCGGCTTGTCACCCCGCGCTCGGCGCTGACCCTGGCCGAACATCTGGCCTTCGACTGCAATATGCACGTTCTCGTTGTGATGACGGATATGACCAATTACTGCGAAGCCCTGCGCGAAATCGCTATTGCCAAGGGCGAAATCCCTTCCCGGAAGGGGTACCCCGGATATCTCTACAGTGACCTTTCCACTCTCTACGAGCGGGCCGGGAAAATTCGCGGTTCAGCCGGTTCGATCACCCAGGTGCCCATCCTGACCATGCCCTCGGATGATATTTCACACCCTGTTCCGGACCTGACCGGATACATCACCGAAGGCCAGATAGTCCTTGATCGTGAACTCTTCGGAAAATCGGTCTATCCGCCCATTGCCGGTCTGCCCTCATTGTCCCGCCTGATGAAGGACGGGATTGGTGAGGGGGCGACCCGTGAGGACCATCCAGCCCTGGCCAGCCAGCTCTTTGCGGCCTACTCGAGGGTCAAGGATGTACGCAGCCTGGCTGCGGTCATTGGCGAGGAGGAGCTTTCCGTTCTTGACAAGCAGTATCTGCGCTTTGGCGACACCTTTGAGCGGGACGTCCTGACCCAGGGCGAGCATGAAGACAGGAGCATTGACGAGACACTTGACCGTGGCTGGCGGGCCCTCTCCGTCCTGCCCCGGGATGAGCTTGTCCGGGTCAGCAGGGAGCAGATCGAACGGTATCTTCCCGAGGGGGGTGGCTGATGGCGGGCTATGCACCGACCAAGAGCGTCCTCCTGCAGGTACGGCGGACCCTCTCCTTTGCGCGGGAGGGGCATGACCTGCTTGAGCAAAAGCGTGAATTTTTGGTCATGGAACTGATGCACTATGTCAACCGCGTGAGGATTCTCGAGAAGGAATTTTTGCTGGAAAACGCAAGCCTGCGCGAAACCTACGGACGGGCACTTTTTCATGGCGGAATCCGCCCCCTGATCGAAAGCGGCCGGAGTGTGCGGCCGTCCTGGCGCATTTTCATCAGGGAGACGCCGGTGATGGGCCTCAATCTTCCTGAAGCGAGAGTGGAAGACGAGGGGAAACCATCCTTCCCGGCGGGGATGGATGGCGGGGCTGCCTTCGATGAACTGGCACATGCTGTCCGGGAGCTCATGTCAACCCTGGTCGAGCTGGCAGCGGTCAAGACGGCTGTCTGGCAGTTGGCACGGGAGGTCAAAAAGACGCAGCGCAGGGTCAATGCACTTGACCGGATCGTGATACCGGACAATGAAGCGATGGAAAAGCATATTCAGGACGTCTTGGAAGAAAGCGAACGCGCTGCCTTCTTCGTCCAGAAACGACTGAGGGATACACGATGAGTCTTCTGGGGAAAATCCAGTCACGGGGCATATTTGAGCGCATCCTGCTGGTTGTTGACGGTTCAGCAGCCGGAGCGCGGGCGGCCAAATTTGCCATCATCATGGCACGGCAGGGTGGTGCCGAGCTCTTTGCCATCTCTGTTGTTGATACGGCAACCATTCGCGAGCTTGAACTCTCGCGGATCTTTGTCGAGGAAGAGGGCCGTGAGTATGAGCGCAGTCTTGAAGAAGACGCAAAAAACACCTGCACCACATTGCCGGTCTGGCCGAGTCGAAGAAATGCCGGATTGAGACAGTGCTCGAGCGGGGGTCAGTCTATGGCCGGATCGTCGAGTTTGCCATGGAAAAGCGGATCGACCTGATTGTGATCGGGGGCGAGGTTGGCCAGGACCGGGGCAGTTCGCGGGACAGGGCCTCGCTGGAATACCTGCGGGTCTTGCGGGAAGCGCGCCAGTCCGTCCTTTTTGTCAAGGATCCGGATGTGGATGTGGATGTGGATTTCAAAAAACTCTAACCCCTGCGGCTGCGAAATCCGTGAGCGAGCGGGACCGGTCCCCGGCTGCGCCATTCGACCCTGGTAAACGTGTTGTTGCCTGTGACGAGATGGTCAATCAGCTCGACCCCGATGCAACCCAGCATGGCTTCGACATGGAGCGAAAGCATGACATCCTGCTCACTTGGAGAGCATTCTCCCGAGGGATGGTTGTGTGCCAGGATCACTCCGGCCGAGTTGACCATCAGGCAGCTCCTGGCCAGGCGCCTCATGTCCAGATCACAGCCCGCCGGGCGCCGTTTTGCTGCAACCTCATCGCAGAGAAGGACATGGCTCCGGTTGTCAAGATGCAGAGCCAGAATGGTTTCGCAACTGTCCAGGGGCATGCGTTCGCGGATGAAGGACCATGCATCATTGGGTGAGATGATGCAGCTTCCCTTTTCTTCGCTGCGCAGCGTCATCCGCCTGCCCAGTTCCATTCCCCCAAGAATGGCAGTACAGCGGGCACTGCCTATCCCGCGGGTGTTCATCAGTTCTCCGGGATGTGTCCGGTAGAGCCCGAGGAGGGAGCCCTGCACCTTTTCAAGGAGCCGGGCCGCGATTGCGCAGGCCGGGTCATTGGCGCTGCCACTGCCGATGATGGCGGTCAGCAGCTCGATGTCTGACAGCCCGGCCGGTCCCAGACGGAAAAGCCGTTCGCGGGGACGTTGTTCGTTGATTGACCATATGGTGTTCATGCAAGGGTAACCCCCGGGAGGGGGCCGGGGTTCCCGCTTTTTTACGTCTTTATACTGCCGGTACCGGCATCATGGTACGATACACATCCAGGGCGGTCTCAGAGCGTGTGGCGGGACTTGTGCACGAAGCGGTCGTCTTCGATCTTTGCCCGGTCATCATACAGAAGATGTCCGAGGAGTGCGTCCAGATGTTCCTCAAACCAGGCATCCCGTGCAAGGTTGACATTGATTTCGTCAAAAAAGGGCGTTGTCTGGGTGACAAAATTCTGGTGGTAGATCGAGAGGATTTCGGACTTGGTGTATCCCCGCTCGCTGATGATCTGCTCAAGCCAGGCCAGGAAAAACGGTTCACGACTGCGCCGGGCGAGATGCTCAAACCAGTGTGCGAGGGCTGCCGGGGCCGAGGGGCGCTTGTGCAGGGCCTCGAGCATCCGGGCCGCGGAGATAAGGAGGCGGGTCCCGCTCAGGATGAGGAAGACGGATACGACAAAGTGGAGAGACACATAGGAGGCCATGCAGGCCAGGATGGCAAAGAGGGCCAGGAGTGCATGCCGTCGGGCCGCATGTGCGAGTGCTGCAAATGAAAACGATGCGTACTGGCGGGCAATCCGGGACTGTATCCGGGCAACCAGGAGGAGGGCGACGGCCGAGATCCCCGGCAGGGCCAGGGTGAGGGTGATCCAGAGCAGCCGGCGGACGATAAAAGGGGAGAAAAAGCTCAGTATGCCCAGGGTCAGCAGCCCGAGGGCAAGGGTGAGTGTTCCGGTACCGATGAGAAAGGCAGCCCTCTTTTCCTTCTTTTTGCGGATTCCGTTCCAGGCGAGGAGAAACGAACCGATCCAGGCGAGGATGACGCTCCCCCAGGCCAGAAGTTCGACGCTGCCGGTGAGGAAAAATCCCGGGATGGAGAGTCCGGCCGAGACCAGGTAGAAAATGACCGTCAGGCGTGAGGCTGTAGCCGGGGATGCTCCCTCATGGGCGTCATCGTCGTGCTCCAGCTTTTTGAGAAGCTGGCTGCCCTTGTGGGTGATGGCATAGCTGGTTCCGTCATCCATTGCCAGGGCGGCCTGTTCAAGTCTGGCAAGGGCACTGGCGGTATGCTCGCGGAGGCTGATCGAAACAAGGCTGCTTTCGAATCCGCGTTCCTCTGCCAGGCCTGTCAGCGTGCCGAGATTGGCCGGGGACTCGGCAAGCCGGGAGAGGAGGCAGGCTTCAAGTGCTGTCAGTCCTGCTTTTCGGACACGGGAGCGGGCAATCCGCTGGCGGAAGATTTTCATGATACAAAAATACAGGTCCCGGCTTGATGCAGGCAAGGCCGCTCTGGAACAAACCAGCGTGCAGGAGGCCTGAGTCCGGCTGCGCTGCGGCTTTGCCGGCAGTCCCGGCGCTATTCGAACATCCCTCTTCGCTTCGCTTCAAGGGCTTCGCCTGTTCGTGGCCGGGACAAGACGTCCTGTTATTGCCCAAGGCACAGTTCCACGAGGCAGATCATGCAAAAAGTATATTTGAAAGAGTTTAATCCGGGATTGTTCCCGACTGCGGGTTTGCGCAGGTTCCGGATTGCCCGGATCCGGTGCCCCGCGCGCGCTGCTTGTGTTCATGCTGCCAACCGGGTATACTGCGCCAAGGCAGTCCGGGCGGAGGTGGGCAGGTATGGAGCAGAGCATCTTTGATGCGGCCAGGCAGGGCAATATCGAGGCGGCAGACCGCTGCCTTCAGGCGGGTGCTGATGTCAATGCAGCCAGCCGGGAGCGCGAAGCCTGGACTCCCCTGATTGTGGCCGCCGGACATGGCCACCTCGAGATGGTGCGCCATCTTCTTGCCCGGGGTGCGGATGTCAATGGATGCGTACCCCGGGGCGAATACCGGGGGTGGACGCCCCTGATGAGGGCCTCCTGGGGTGGCCATCCCGAGGTTGCCCGCCTGCTCGTTGACAGCGGGGCGGATGTCAACCTCGCCAACGATTACGGGGGGACGGCGCTGATGCATGCTTCCGTCGAGGGGCATCCCTCGGTGGTCCGGCTTCTGCTGGCAAGCGGTGCAAGGGTGGACGCTGAGGACAATAACGGCCTGACAGCCATGATGCTGGCCGCGATCGCCGGGACCGAGGAAACTGTCCGGCTGCTTTTGGAACACGGAGCGGCGGTTGATCATCGTGCCGGAAGCATGGCTGGCGGTGGAACTGCGCTGATGATGGCTGCCCACGAAAAGCACACTAGGGTCGTTCATATCCTGCTTGACTATGGTGCCGATTCACGGGTCCGGAACATGTATGGGCTGGATGCGCTGACCATTGCCCAGCGGGTCGGGAACCAGACCATCACCCGGATGCTCGAAAAGG
>JAKPMW010000454.1 GCA_029548715.1 Spirochaetota bacterium
ATCAGATCCTGCACAATCCGATCCTGCACTCGTCGCGAAGCCCCAGTATCATTGGCAGGATCCTCAAGAAACCTGATCCCCGCAGCCAGACAGTGTTCCCTGACGATCCCCCGCACCTCATCCACAATACCCTGCTGGACCGCTGGCTCAAGCATTTCATCCTGCGTCAGCCCGCCCCTGAGTCTGTCCCTCTCGTCTTCAAGAGCCAGCCAGCGAAAATGCTCCGGAGTATCCAGCACGACCCTTGAAAACTGTGCAGTATGCGGTTCGAGATCAAACCCGACGGTCTTGCCCAGAATATGGGCCGCATCCACAAAAAGCCTGAGCTGGGACAGGGCATCCAGCCCCTCTGACAGCCAATCCTGCCTGACGCATTCGGGATTGATGTGGGCCAGCGAATTGATCGCATACACATTTCCAAATACGCATTCAAAAAACGGAGCCAGATGAATGGCATTGGCAGGCAGGGCCAGCAACAGCCTCATCCCGTCAATAAACGACCCTGGCCTGTCCCGGTCAAGCCCGCAGGCACGAACATTGACAAAACAGAAATCGGACCGGACCATCCAGGACGAGTCAGCCTCGCCGGCTTTCGGGGAAGGCATTTTCCCGTTGGACCACCGGGTATGAGCCAGCGCAGAGTATATGGCGGCAACAGTCGCATCATCAAGCTCAAGCACTGCCCGCGGAGGACTGGCAAGGTATCCCCGTTCACGCAGCTCGGCAATATGCCCGGCGGGATGCTCGTCCGCCTTGCCTGCAAGCTGTATGTAGCGGTCCCAATACTGTGGTCGTTCCAAACTGGCTCCATCCTGATCCATGATTTGCTGATCCAGCATACAACAGGACCAGAGCCAAATCAATCAGGCATCGCGAAAAGCGAAAACACTTCCCTCACTCCCAAAACGGGACGAGAACACAGGGGTATCAGAGATCAAACAAAACAGGCTCAACGAGGGACCGGATCGCTGGATCCTGATAGCGCCAGACGGCATCCGGAGGCAGGCTCTCGCCTGCCAGACTGGCGGTTGATGTGCGCATCCTGGGGTAAAACAGCATGCTGAACCCCGCTCTCTCCTCGGGATCTTCCCGCATGGCACGCTCAAGCAGGGGAAGAAATTCGAGTGCCATGGACTCACGATCATCATTTTTGAAAATCCAGTGGAGGGCGTTTTCAGTAACGCCAAGAAGCAGGTCAGCCAGCCTGACAAATACAGCATCATCCGCCTCGTCGTCATACCGGACGGCCCTGACCGGCTGCCCGGTCCAGGGTGCAAACCCCTGACTTGGCCTTGCCTCCCGGACGATGGCGCAGACTGAATCATTCCCGGGAAGCCCACAGGCCGAATGCATCGTTCCCCATGCTGCCCTGTGGCATTCTTCAAGACGACCATCAAGGTTGTCCAGGACTGCGCCGAGGCAGACAAAAAATACCTCGGGAAAGGCGCTTCCGAGCTCGTCGATCGCCCACTTCAGCCAGGCACGAGCCGTCGCGGGCGCATCCTGCGGCGATGAGAGATCACGCAACTGGGCTGCAAAACCGGAGCAGGCAGCATCCGGCAGGACAAGCATGCCGGCATATCCTCGCGGCCGTTCGGTCAGCGCTCCACTCCAGGTATCCTTGAAAAAAACCGGGGCCCTGTCAGCAAGATAGAGTCGCACATCCTGTCCCATCGGTCACCCTCCTGCAGCTTGTAAAACTGCCTGCGTGACTTTCGCGAGTCAAGGAATTTCAGGGGCAGAACCTGCGCCAGCCCCTCGAGCCGGACCCGGATCATGGGTACAGACGCGGGGCGGTGTGCAGGATGCAACATGTTCCAGGAAATGACGCAACCGGCTGGTCCTCATGACAATCGGCCCGGGCTGATTACCCAGCCTGCGCGGAGGGATTTGTGTCCACACCGCGCAACGCAAACCAGAGAGTCCCTGCCAGGCCACAGACGGCCGCGAGGATAAACACATGGGCCGGATGCACCTGCCAGAGAAAAGCCCCGCCCAGGGCTGAGAGGGAAACAACCGTATCCCTCACAAGATAGTAGACCCCAAATTGTGCCGCCCTGTGTCCCTCGGGTGCCAGATCCATGATCAGGGCCTTGCGGGTCGGCTCACCAAATTCCTTCAGTCCCCTGAGGATAAAAACCGGAACCAGGAGGGCAAACCCGCTCGCCTGCCAAAGGGCCAGCGGAAAGAGGGTGAAATTGACAAAAGTAATGAGGACAAAGGGCTTTTTCCGTGTCCTGTCCGCCAGCCAGGCAACAGGGATGTACACAAGAAGCGCCGTGACCATCTCGATAGTCGTCAAAACCCCAAACTCGACGGCACTCACACCATGAGGGAACAGAAAACCAACATAGGGATACTCAAGCGGAAGATTTGAAGCTGCGAGACTCATGGCCTGCTGATCGGGAAACATGGTCCAGATCGCGATGTACGCGTACGGAAGCTGCTCGCAAAAACGGACGAGAATATCCGACACCAGCAGATCCCGCAACCCCCGCGGCATGGCACGCATAAGCTTGAAAAAACCGGGAATGCGCCCCGGGGCCTGCCCACGGTCATCAATGATCATGATCTGCTGGGCAACCAGTGCTGTCAGGCCCAGGACAGCGGCCAGACCAAAGGCCAGCCGGACACCTGTCTGGATACCCCATGTCTCGATAAAAATCCCACCCACCAGAGGACCGAGAGCCATGGGTATGCGCCTGACAAGCGAGTGAACCGAGACCCCCATGGTGTGCTTGTGTTTCGGAAGAACACGCGACACCAGTTCCATGGTAGCTGGCAGGGAGAGTGCAGTCCACGAAAGAAAAAACACCGAGCCGACAATAACTGCAGGCCAGCTGGGAATAACGATGACAAGACCGTAGCCAAAAAGGGCAACACAGTTAAAAATGAGCAGAGCCCGCTTGTATCCAAGTCGGCTGGTAAGCCAGCCTCCAGGAAAAGAATACAGGGCAGACAGGAGTGTATCCAGCGCGTTAAGCAAACCCGGGATAAGAGGCGTGGCCCCAAGGGCAACCAGATAGACCGGAATAAAGCGCTCGGCCAGTTTTTCGCCCATGCCCACCAGAACAACCATGACCAGGAGCCCGATGATGCTCTGCTCAAGGCCAAAAAAATGACGCAGCCGGCCGAAAATGCCGGCCGGCTGTTGTCCGGGAACACTCAATCGAGTTCTCCGCTCTCCTCACAGTCACGAACGTACTTTTCAAGAGCCGTGACGATGATGTACTCCACAGGCTTATCGAGATCATGCGCCAGTGTCTCAAGACTCTCCTCGAGTTCTTTGGGAATGGTAATGCTCATCTGCACATCGCTCATCAGTCGTCTCCTCCCTGGTTTTCGGGCACCGCCCCGGCTCTCGCCTTGAGATATCCCCGCACATGCTGTCGCACCCGGTTCATCACTTCGTTGTCAGGCAAAAAGGCCAGCAGCCTCTCGATATACCCTTCACGCAGTGCATACCGACAGGCATGCGTACTCGAAATATCAAAAACCCAGCCCGTCTGCAACAGCCTGAGATCGGTAATGCTCCTCTTGTCGGCAGTCACTGCACAGCGAGACGAAAGCAGGGCCTCAACGTAGTCCGGATTCCAACCATCAACCGCAAGCTCGGGTCCAATAGCCAGGCTGCCAGGCGGCGCACCGTTTTCGTAATGATGCAACACAATGCGCCAAATATCAAGCTTGTCCGCATCACGCAAAAGCTGGCACACCAGACGAGGTCCACCCGTCAGATATCCGGGAACAGCATATGCACTGTGCAGGGCAACAGCATTCCTCACCGCCGAGGCATCATCCGGGCAGAGCCAGGATAACGGACCGGACTCGCACTCCCGGACCGATAGCTCTGCATGAGAACAACTCTGGTCGTCAGCAAACGTACGATGATGAAAAAACTGGGGAAACCGTCCGACATCATGCAGCCAGGCAGCGATACGACACAGGCGCACCATGCCCTGCTCAAGCCCCTCGGCCTCAGCCAGACCTGACACCAGTTCAACCACCCTTGCGGTGTGCTCCTGCTTCATGACCAGATTACGTCGGATAACCTCATCGCCTGCCTCAACCCAGCCTCCGGTCCAGGCCGCAAACCAGTCGGCTATCCACTGTTCAACGTCATGACTCATGCAAAATCAACCACGAGAGGCATGTGTCCGCCCAGATCCAGCCAGTTTTCGGGGCTGCCGGCCTGAACATCCAGCAATCCCAGGAGGAGATCCGTTGAAGCAAAGCACCACGTCGTATGCGCGGGACGGGTTATATCACGCTCCTCGAAGAATGTCGGGGTCTTTTCCCTGCCCGGAGGTTCACGGGTAAAGGAATGATAGCAACTGCGCAGATCCTGACCTGCCAGTTCGCGCTCAAGGTCAAAAAACCCGCCTTCAACACCTTCGCCAGACCATGCACCCGGGGAAACGGCTCCCAGCTCACCGGCAAAGAGAGCCGTCCGGCCCTGGATGGATGAGATATATCTCTGTGCCGTTGTAAAGCTGTCAAACGGCTGGCCGTATCCGGTCCTCCCCCGGGCGGGCACACCCTGGGCGGCAACAAGCAAAAGGGATACATCCCCACAAGAGCATTCAAGGGGAACCACCGCTGTCTCAGAAGGATCGTGCATTGAGTGCGGCCGGATATGCCAGCGACCAAACGAAAAGACCCCAAGCCCGCAGTTGCGCCCGGTCCCAAACCAGAGGGAACCCGAAATCCGGATCCCCCCGTCACGGGGATAGAGCCGATCAGGGAATTCCGCATTCCCGATAACCGCGATATCCGGTGAGAGGCGCAAGACCGCATCAAGCTTTTTTCTCAGGGACATTGAGCAATTCCAGACTACAATCCGCATGATCCGTCTCCATTTTCATCATGACGACGCGCACGGTAGCACGAGCGGCAAAGGATTTCCTGTCCCTCAAGCGGGACAAAAGGCACCCGGCACGCCCCCCCGCAGGAGGTACAGACGGCATCGTAGACAGTGCGCTTTTTGCCCATATACTCCTGGACAGCACCTGCCGCACCGGCCCTGTGTGCATCCCGCCTGATCTCGTCAGGCGGGTCTCCCGCAACCAGGCGGGCATGGCAGCTTGTGCAATGCACCTGGATTCCCTTTTTCGGGGGGAACGGCGTCCGCCACTCACATCCGCAGACAGCGCAGCGGTGGGCATAGAGTCTGGGGGTTTGAGCGGAGTCCTTCATGGCAGACGATCTCTTCCCTGCTGCACCCGCGATGCGTGTGCCATGTAGCGCTTGATGATGGCAAGCGAGTGCACCTCCGGAGAAGGGAACTGTATCCCGACCCGGGCAGATCCCGTTGCGGAGGGAGCAACCCAGCGGACGTTTCCCTGGAGCTGAAGGTCGGGCAGCTTGAGGCAAGGATGGAAGCGGATAACACATGTCACAGTCTCACCCTCGCGGGGAACCCGCGTCATCACGAGTCCCGCCCCACCCGGCGTCAGGTCCTCCAGATAGCCTTCGGGCTTCCCGCCGATCAGCACCAGATGCTTGAGAAATCCGAGGCGCGCGTTGCGTCTGCGTTGCTCTGTCACATGGAAATCCTTATTTGCGCCTTACCGCAGCCAGAAACGCTTCGTACCAGCATCCTTCGATCTCGCGTTCGTCAAGCCGTCCCTGTTCGCGGAGCAATTCCTTGACGCGAACCTCAAATCCAAGGCGCAGGAACTGGTGGAGATCCGGAGTTTCATTGACCAGTCGCTGGGCCAGAAACTCGCGGACTCCGCTTTCGAGCCGCTCCCTGAGCCACACGACAACCTCGTCCGGTATTGTGCACGTCATGGTGTACCCCTTGCAACAACAAACAGAGCCGCGTTCCTTTCCGGATTGTCGTCAGCATTTCGGGGAATGATAACACAGCGGCTGTTATTCTGTACAGTATTTATTCGAAGCGCGAATCCTGGGGGTGTCACCCTGTTCCGCTCCAGACCAGCTCGATCCCCCTGGCACACCTTCGCCCCCCACGGGCAAGAAGTGCGTCCAAGAGTGCTTCCCTGCCCGGCCCGTCAATCACCTCAATCCGCAGGCTGCGTGATTGCTGCCGAACCCTTTCAGCCAGGATCTCTCCCATTACGCAACAGAGTCCAGGGTCAGGGGTGCAGGCGGTCAGCCGCTCCCTGCCCAAAACCGCCCCGATGGTTCCCCCTGCCATGACAAGCCGCGTCTCGGGACTGCGGCGGACCCCTTCCGGCAGGACTCCGTTCAGGGGAAAGACCGGATCATATGAAGAGACGAGTCCCGAAAAATGTCCGGCCGTCTCAAGCGAGAGCAGGATCGGATATGCAGAGCTGTCCACAAACTGTGTGCCGGAAAGCGAGTCAAAAAAACGCCCCGCAAGTACACTCCCGTCATACTCCATGCGTACAAGCTCACGATAGACTTCTGGCCAAGACGGCAGGATTCCGCTGGCCGCGGCAATATCGCGCGTCAGGATTCCGCTCCGGTGCAAAACCGACTCGATCCGGCGCCGGAGCAGGGCCTGCCGCTCAAGCAGGTCGCCTCCTTCCGGCTGCTGTGCATGAACAGGAAACCACCTCCCGCAATCGGGCCGCGCCTTTCTCCAGGCGAGCCAGCTTTTCCGGTTTGCCTCAAGGGGTGTCCCCCTGAGGGCAGAAAATTTGTTGGCCATGCCTGCCCGCAGGTCACGCCAGTCATTCCCCATGACAGCCCCGGCCCAGAGGGATTGCCAGAGGGCGAGCGCCGTTTCCATGCTGCTTTGTCCCCTCAGGGAAACCATCTCGTCGAAGCGAAGACCCTCATCCGGAAGCACCGGCTGCTCACCAGGCACAACCGGGGTATCGTCCAGCCAGCAGGCGGGATCAAGGGCCGGAAGAATGATGATCTTGCCTTTTCCCCTGCCGGTCCACAAGAGATCGCCCTCCATGAAGAGTCCCTCAAGGAGTTCAGGCCTGTACCCCTCAACACGCAGGGGCAGGATATCACTGTCCCAGACCTGTGCCGGGGCCGGCCAGCCAAAGATCCGGTCCACAGCCCGTGCCAGTCCATCCACCCCACGCCCGGGTTGACCAAGCCCCTGCACGGCAGCCACAAACATCGCAAGCTCGTGCAGGGGACGGACAGTGACAGCGGCCCGCTGTCTCCGCTGCCGTCTTGCGAGGGAGAGTGCCTGATCATGTCCGCTTGCCTCGATGACCCGTCCGTCAGAAAGCCGCCTGATCTGACCCCCTTCAAGCAGGTCATCAAGCAGACCGGCAATGCATGCCTCTGTGGCTCCAAAGATACGGGCTATGTCGCGGGGGAGATACGGACCACGATAGTACAGCCACTGGGCGAGATGACCGGAGGCCATCTCGCTTCCAGTCCCGACAGACCGGATCACCCCCTCCTGGTCCGGAGCAGAAACCCAGTCAGCTTCCCTGTTGTCCACCAGTCCGGCAAGGCGGCAGCAGGCCTTCCATTCATCAGCCGGCACGAGAATTCGCATCCGCAGCCATTCCTCGAGTTCCTGCCGGCTGCCCGGGGCCCGTTCGGGCTGCAATCCCGCCCTCCAGGCGAATACGGATCGAACGGCATCCTCGTCTGGATCAGAGAGGGGAATATCGGGGACTGTCCCCGGCGCATCGCTGGCGTAGACCTGTTCATTGGCCTCATTCCAGCGCACACCACGTGTGATCGGCAGGGCAGCATCCACAGGCGCAGGTACGACACGAATCTTCCCGGCGAGCACCCCGTCAAGCAGGGCCAGGGTACCCGGTATATCCAGCAATTCCCGCTCACATTCGCGGAAGGCCTCCTCACAGACCGGAAGGCCCCGTTCCCCGGCCAGCCGCTGAAGAAGCTGACGGGCCCGCTCGCGGAATTTCCAGAAGGGCCTGAAGCGACCCGGCATTTCACGGGGAAGAACGAGTGATCTCGCGGCAACATCACGAAATCTGCTCCCGAAAAGATGGCTCCCTGCCAGGCCCTTCCTGATACCGGTTTCGTCACAGGCCGCAGCAAATTCCATAAACAGCGAAACGCCCCCGATTTGACCGGGGAGGCCGGCAATCACAAGGCAGTCATCATCCCACCAGGTCTTGCCCTCGATACCAAACCGTGTCCGGCACCAGGATGAAAGCCCCCAGGCCAGTGAGCGGTTGATCCGTCCACCCCGCGAGGTCACGAGAAGCAGTGAGCAGTCACCTCCGCTTTGCTCAGCCAGATCCTGCAGAATCAGGGTATCGGTACCGGGCAGCAAAAGCCGGCCATCAAGCAGGTGCTGCCCGATCCATTCCTGGACAACCCGCCAGACCGGATCTTCCGGAAACGCAGCAAGCGCACCTGGATCCCGGGCCCTGTCAAAGAGCATCCGCACCCGGGCGAGTGTGTCATCCTCGCTGTCCGGAGTTTCGGCACGCCAGAAAGGAATCAGGGCCCCATCCCCGGCGGACTGCACCACATGGGCTCCGTGATCATCAATCCGCTCAAGGCGCCAGACCCTGTTTCCCATCCTGAAGACATCGCCGATGCGCCGTTCCCAGGCAAATTCCTCGTCTATCTCCCCGAGGGGTGCACCCGTCACTGCCTCCCGAAGCGGAATTCCGCCCCTGGGTGGGATGGTTCCCCCAGCCGTCCGCAGGAGAAAGACACTCCCTCCAAGGGTGCGAAACTTCCCTCCCGCTATCTCTGCCCGCAGCGGAAGCGCCTGAACCCTGCGCTCACCCAGCCTGCCGCAGAGCATCTCGAGCACAGTCATGAATCTGTCGATCTTCAGGCTGGAAAAATGCCAGGCCCTGCAGATGAGCGCATGCAGCTCCTCAATCGTCCAGGCCCTCGCGGCAGCAGCCAGGAGAACTGCCTGGGCAAGAACATCGAGCGGCTCCAGGCAGGAGGTGCTCGTTCCGGCGGAAGTGCTCTCGAGCAATTGCTGCATGGCCAATGCATTGCATGCATCCCTGGGATGCAGGGGATAGAGCCTGACCACGCCACGGGCACCCGGCCGATGGCCAGCGCGCCCACCACGCTGAATCACGGATGACAGCGCAGGTGGAGTCCCAACGAGAACCACATCATCCAGCATGCCGATATCAATTCCGAGTTCAAGTGTTGCCGTGGCGACCACAACCCGGATTTTTCCGCTTTTTAGTCCGTCCTCAACCGCAAACCGGAGTTCCCTTGAAAGAGATCCGTGATGAGCCCATGCTGTTTTCGGACCCATCTCGTCATTGATGCTGCGGGCAAGGCGCTCAGCCATCCTCCGGCTGTTGACAAAAAACACTACCGAGCGGCTCTCGGCAATGATCTGCCGAAATTCCGGCATCAGGCGTGACAAGGGATCGGCAGTACCTTCGGGCCAGCGGATCAGCGGCAACACCCTGGCTTCGGACTCAACCCGAATCACGCGTACCGGACGCGGCTGCCCGGGAGCTGCAAAACCGCCCAGACAGGCCGCGGCCAGAACAGGATCAGCCAGGGTAGCCGAGACCCCGATCCTGCGAAAACCGGGGTGCCGCTGTTCGAGTATTTCGAGAAGCGTACACAGCAGGGCGCCGCGTTTGTTCCCCACAAGGACATGGATCTCGTCAAGGATGACAGCCCGCAATCCCTGAAACAGGCCACTCGCTTCCTGCGCAAGGAGAAGAAGTGCCAGGCTCTCGGGGGTGGTTGCCAGTATGGCAGGTGGTGATTTCAATACCGCCTTGCGTTCGGCAGGAGTGCTGTCTCCCGTCCGGACCGCAATCCTGAGTGCGGTATCTGGCAAGCCCCTCGCGCTGCGCCAGTCACGCAGTCTGGCCAGAGGGGCAATCAGGTTGCGGCTCATGTCCGTGTTGAGTGCCTTGAGAGGAGAAACGTAGAGGATGCGGACCCCAGCCGCCTCGCCCGCATCCAGCAATTCGTCAAGCAGGGGGAGAAAAACGGCCATGGTCTTGCCGGTTCCGGTCGGAGCCATCGCGAGATAGTGCCCGCTTCCCGCCTCAGCCCAGACACGGGTCTGAATCTCCGTCGGAGATCCATAGGTCTCGTGAAACCATGAGTACAGCCGTCCAGCCCGGTCCACCAGCAGTCCTCACGAAGCGAGTGCCAGAACGGCACCAGTCTCAGGGAGGGGCTCGAAGACAAGATGACAGGCCGTCTCGCAGGACATGTATATATGCATGGCAACCAGTGCCGCCCGGCTGGAGTGCCCGGCACCGGCCACGCCAGCCAGATAACAGGCGTACCCTGTCATCTGAAAATCCTCAACACACAGCGGAACACCCCCGTGTCCAAAGACAACCCTGCCAACCCGGCGAAAATGACTGCCGACCGGTTCATCACCGGACGAGCACAAAAGCATGGCCGTCCTGATCCAGCTCCGGATCTCGCTCCATTCACCGGCCCCCGCAAGAGCTACAAGATCACGGGCAAACCAGAAGCGGCAGCCCCCCTCGACAAATACCCGGCTTGCAAGCCCGGCAAGAACCTCGTCAATGAGATCATGTCTCATCGGCACCTCCCCCTGTGTGCAGACAGTCTGCCACACCATCTACACACGCGGGAGGCCCCGAAAATTCCCCAAAAGCCGTTTTTTTTTGCACAAGTCCGGCGATCGCCTCGACAACAGCTTCAAAGGGCTGCCGGCCGGTATCCAGAGCCAGGTCTGCCAGACCGGCGTACAATGGCTCGCGGGCTGCCATCAGTGTGCGGATCTCATCCAGGGGATCAAGACCAGTCAGGGGCGGCCGTCCCTTGTCCCCATGTATCCGCGCAAAAACGGTTTCAACAGCGGCATTCAGCCAGATCACGAGGCAGTCTTCGCGCAGCCGGGCACGATTTTCCTCGCGCAGAATGATCCCGCCTCCGGTTGCAATGACCGCAGGAGGTCCGGCAAGCGCATCACGCAGCGCAACCGCCTCAAGCTCACGGAATCCGGCTTCGCCCCTGAGACGAAAGATGTCGGCGACAGCCATCCCGGCAGCGGATTCGATCAAAAGATCCGTGTCCAGGCAGGGAAGCGCAAGCCGTTTTGCCAGCTTGCGCCCCACAGACGTCTTTCCACATCCACGATATCCTGTTAATGCAATATGCCGTTTCATTTTTGGGCATCTTTCGGCTTGACAAGGAGATACTGGTACGTGGTAATCCCGCCAAATGTCTCCTTTTCGGTGATCTCGCCAAAAGAGACAACCTCGTCACTCTGCTGAACAGTGATCTCCCCTATGGGTTGGGCAGGTTGTATCCTTCCAAGCGTGGCCAGCCAGCGTTCCCTGAAACTGGCTGCCTGGAACACCTGAAACACACTCCCCTTCTGTATCCCGTGGACCCGGCCCAGATTGATCTGAACCTCGTTTCCCTGTATCCGCACAATCTGGCCGACCAGGGGAACAACCCGGGTCAGCTTGTCCCCGATATCACAGGCTGCCTCATACAGGGCGTGGTTGCCCCGTCGTGATGAAACAAAATTCGTCAGGGCTTCGCCACTCGCTGCATGCCTGAGCGTTGCCTCAAGACGAACGGAATTGTCTCCAAGCACATAGCGCCCATGAACAAAGTACTCGGCTCCGGCAGCACGTGCCCGCTGACGGGCTGTCACCAGTTCCCTGACTGAATGCCCATTCCCGGCAAGCCTGACCAGACGCAGACTGGGTTCGGGCGTCAGGGCGTCCCGAAGCAATGATCCCATGACAGCCCCGGCATCGTGGTATCCATGCCTGACATCCCAGGGCTCAAACAGGTCAGTCACCACGACAGAGGCAAGCGACGATGATACCTCGTACTGCCTGATTCCCCGCTGACGTGAAGGCAGCCTGGGAACAAGATTTTGATAGTATGTGATGGTGTCAGCAAGCCTGGTGTTTTCCCTGTCAATCTCTGCGAGGAGCTCAAGCTCCCCCAGATAGCGTTCGTTCAGTTGCCGTCGGCGTGATATCCGGGCCAGATGCCCTCGCGCGCCCTTCGAATACGGGTCCAGTCTGATGGCACGGCGGTACGAAATCTCGGCCAGCATCTCGTGGTTGCGCCCATACCAGAAATCACCGAGCTGAAGATGATATCCTGCAAGCTCCTTCCGCTCATCACTGCGCAAGGGAAGATGGGCAGTCGCAAACTCCTCAAAAGAATACCGGATTACCTCGTCATTGTTTCGCAGTCTGAGGGCAAGAGCAAAATTGGTCCGCGCGCTCTCCTTCCACTCATCGCTTTCTCCTGCCATCCTCGCACTGGCT
>JAKPMW010000046.1 GCA_029548715.1 Spirochaetota bacterium
GTATTATCTCTGGAAAGATAAAGAACCAGAAAAACAATTCAGTAGACTGTATTCATATCATACAAGAGAAGAGATAATGGATAACCCTTTTGAAGTTGAAAGAAAGGTGCTTGGTAGATTATCTCTCAGGCCATTGAAACAAAAAGAGATAGCACAAGAGATAGGCTGTGGTATACGGCACGTTGCAAGACTACAGGCCGGGGGGATACTGCCAAAAAAGGCAACTATGCAGGATGTACAGGGATATCTTGTTGGGTTGACAAAAAGAGATCCTGTCAATAATATGGAGACTGTAGAACAAATTTTAGAAAAATACAAGAAAGATTCTTGAATGTCTATAGATCTGTATACAGATTCAGGCAGATTGTAAATATAAACAAAATAGTAAGATATAAACAGTGTGCTTTTCATCAGAAAGTAGCAGGAAATATGAAAAAGTCGCTTGTGATCCAGTTGATTTTCGGGTTGGCCCTTCTGGGGCTGGGTGTCTATCTCTCTGTGTCTCTCCCTGAAAGCTTCAGGGAGCAGGCAGAGTGGTGGGCCAAAAATTCGCTCCGGGCCAGCGGGACGGTCGTCGGTACGGAAAACGAATATCGGAACCGGGCATACTGCGAGTATCCGCAGATCGCGTTTACGGCAGAGGACGGGAAGGAATACCGGTTTACGACCCGGGGGGTCATGTCCTATTCCGTCGGGACCTTTCCGGTTGGCAGGAAGGTAGCGATAACCTACCTGAAGAGTAATCCCGCGCAAGCATACATCGACTCGCCGTCGCATGATTCTGCGACCGAGGTTGTCAGTTATGGGCTTTGTGGAGTGCTTGTCCTCATCGGGTTGGGCTTGTTGTATCGTGCGTATCGAAAGCGGGGCTAACGAGCAATGGGGACTCAAGTCACTGGTCATCTGCGGAGATTGTGAAACGGCACAGACCACAAACAGATGAATCCGGAATGTTCCGGGTTTGTGTGGCAGTTATTTTACAGATATATAATTCATTGCAATTGAATTTTGACCCCGGCGACACCATGGCGGATCTGCCCTGCTTCACCCCACCCTTCCTCGCGGCGGGAGAAAATCTGGCTGCAGTTTGAGTCCAATCCTGATGCCTGCGGTGTATCCGCTGACTACTGCAACCCGCCTTCGCGCAGGGCGACCCATTCCTCGGGGTCGACGCGCACCCCGCCGACCAGCATCTCCCAGTGGATGTGCGGACCTGTCGAGAGCCCGGAGGTCCCTGTCATGCCCACGGGCTGTCCGCGTTCGACCCGTTGCCCGCTTGTCACAAACAGCGAGTCGAGGTGCATGATCTTGGTAAAGACGCGCCGCCCGTGGTCGATGATGATGTTGTTTCCACAGAGGGTGGTCTTGCCCGCGAAGCGCACGATCCCCGAATTGGGAGCGGCGACCGCTGTTCCGAAAAATGAAGCAATATCGATTCCAAGATGCACCCCCGTGCCCAGGCCGACAAATGTGCGGGACTCCGAAAAAGGGGAGGAGTAACGCTGCCAGGCCGGGATGATGAAGGGTCCGCTCCAGAGGGTCTCGGCCGTGTCCCAGGATGTCGCCTGCCAGTGGATCGCGTTTTCGCGCTGGATGCCCGCCTGGTCGGCCAGGAGGGCCTGTTTGTCGGGTGGGAGCCAGATTCCTTGTGAGCCGGTTGCTGTGGACCAGGGGGGGAAGCCGTCGGCCGCCGTCTTTCGATCCCGCCAGGCGACACGCTCACTCGGCAACAGGACTCTGGCCTGATAAGGGAAAAAAGCCGGCGCCGGTCGCCAGGCCCAGAGGGGCTGGATGTACCCCCTCCGCCCGAATATTCCCGAGGTATCAAGCGGGGTATCGGCTGCAGCGAGGACGGGCAGGGTCAGGATCCGGGTCAGGCTGCCTTCCGCCGAGACGGCCTTGAGTTCGAGCCGGACCTCGCGCCGCCAGTCGTTGCGGGCCAGGGCAAACAGTGCTGATGCACGTCTTTGTCCGGCCCGGGCGGGATCGGGATGGAGGCTGGTTTTTTCCCGTCCGGGAAGAGTGAAGAGTTCGATCGAAGAAAAGGCGGTCCGGCTTTCAAGGCTGAGCCGGACGATCCGTCCCCGTGTCGGCGGGGCGGGCAGCCAGGCAAGGCTGTATTCAGGTTCGGCACCCCGGCCCTGCCAGAGGGTTCCGTCGAGAAGCTGGACGCCTTCGCCTGACACCACGGCGCGGGCGGGACCCCGCAGGACCGAGAGCTGTCCGCTCAGGCTGCGCCATTCAAGCCGGGCCTGCGCAGCCAGGTGGATGGTTTCCCCATCGGAAAGCACCTGTCCCCGCTTGCAGGGCCGCGGCCAGTGGTTCGCGGCAGGATCGGCGGCAAAGGCATCGGGGATGCCCCTGAAGGGAGTACCCGTCCGGATGTCACCCTGCATGTGATGGGGCAGGATGTCGGCCCAAAGGATTCCGCCAGCACAGAGCCAGAGAGCGAGGATGGTCTTTCGGAGGGAGACGCCCCCCCTGACAGGGTCGGCTGGTGTGCTATCTTTTGCCATGACGAAAGTATAGCCAGAAGCAGGGGGATGGGGAATGGCTTCGCGGATTGAGCGCATCGGGTCACTCTGGTACCTTGTTCTTGAAGGGGATGCCCGTGCCCGGGGGCGCGAACATGCCCGTCTGGCAGGCGGGATCGCGGGCACGGAGACTGCGGACTACTATGCCCGCCTCTTGCCGACCATCATCCGCCAGCAGCGCCCCCGCTGGCTGCCCCGGGCCTGTGTCCGCCCGGCCTCAGCCCTGATCAGTGGTTTTTTTGGAACGATGCAGGTCGGCATTGATGCGGGGAGCCTGGGGGAGGAGATGCAGGCCTATTTGTCAGCATACCGGCGGGGCGGGGCCCGGCGCCTGATCCGTTTTCCCGATGTACTGCACTGGCTGGCCGGGATGGCGGGGGGCCAGTGTTCGGCGGTGTTTTTTGAGGGTGGTGCGCACTCCCGTCTGGCACGCAATTTTGACTTTTACGGGCCGCACGTCTGGGGACGGCACCGTGCCCTCAAGGTCTCGATGCCCCCGGCCGGCCAGCCCTGGCTCTGGGCCGGTCCCCTCGGGATTCCCGTTGGCGGGTTCGGGATCAACGCCTCGGGGATCGCCGTCATGCCCTTTACCAATTTCAGCCGGGATCTTGCCCTGCGCGGAGTGCCGCTTTTTACCCTGATGCAGACCATCCTTGAGGAATCGCGCTCACTGGATGACGCCGTTGCATATCTCGAACGGGCCAGACGCCACGGGGGGATCTCCCTGCTTGTGGCTGACATGCGGCGGGGAGAAGCGGTTGCCCTTGCAGTCGGGGCGCGCCGCCTGGTCATCGACCGCCCGCGGGATGGCGTGCTGGTGCGGACAAACCATCATCATGAACTTGACAAGCCATCCCTGCCCGGTATGGCGATGTGGCAGCGGCACAGTCGCTCGCGCTGGCAGCGCCTTGACACGCTGGCCCGGGTCCTCCCTCCCGGAGGGGGGCCTGATGCCCTGGCCCTGCGGCAACTCCTGGCTGACCGGACCCTGCCCGATGGCCGAAGGTCCCTGCTCGCCGATGTCCCCGGGGCCCTCAATGTGGCCACCTCCGTCATTCTGGACGGAATGACGCTGTTTGTGGCGGATGCCGGGTTTCCGGCCTGCGATGCGACACGCTGGCACGGGTTTTCCCTGGACGAATGCTTTTCCGGGCGCATCCCGGTCGCACGAACGCACGATCTTCCCGATCTCCTTGCGCCTGAAGAACGGGCGGCGCTTGAGCTGGCTGTGGAGGGCTGGGTCCGCTTTTTTGATGAGGGACATCCTGCCGCCGCCCGGGAGGTCTGGAGCCGGGCCCGGGCACTCCTCCCGCGTGAGCCCGCCCTCCTGCGCATGCTGGCCATGGCCGCGCATGAGACGGGGGACCGGTTGTCCTGCCAGGACTTTCTGGAGACCCTGCTCGAACTCGAGCCGGAGGATGCACTGGCCCGCCTGGCCCTGAACCGCCCGGACCGGGTCTACCTCGAATGCATGACGGGGCAGCTCGCCCCCCGCAAATGAGGCCCGAGCGGAGATCCGGGAAGCGTGTGCATCCGTCGCTGCAGTGTGGACCAGGGGAGAGGTAGCGGACGCCATCCCTCTGCTGAATACGAATCGCGAACAGTATCCCCAGCGGACCGGTCGGCCCGCCGGATGCTATATTTGAAACAGGGAAGGCAGGTGCGCAGGGATGGAACACCGCAAGAGTCCATGGATCAATTTCGTGTTTTTCATGGCTGATGCCTGCATGACGATGCTGGCTGCGCTGCTTTCAATCTTCCTGCGGCAGATCATTCCCTGGGGGGGGGTGGCCATCCTTCCGGCGGAGCACTACATCCCGTTTTTGCTTTTGTTTATCCCGGTGCTTCTTCTGACCATGCTCTTTTCGGGGCAGTACCGGCATAATCGGGGGGTATCCATTCTCCTCGAGTTCATGTCCATCGTGCGCCTCGTGTTTCTGGCCGTGGTGGCCATGCTGGCCCTGGCGTTTTTTTACCGTGAGTACCAGTTCTCCCGCCTGCACATCGTCTATTTTTTTGCCACTGCGGTTGTACTGATTTTTGCGGGTCGGGTGATGCTTCGCCTCTGGCTGCGCCGGGTCCGCTCACGCGGGCGCAACCTGATGCACATTGCAGTGCTTGGGGAGGGCAGGCGCCTTGACAATTTTGTCCGCGAGATACGCTCGCTCCCTGGATACGGATACAGCGTGGATGGTGTGTTTTCCCTGACACCTTCACGCGGGGCCCTGCGCTACTCGGGCAAGGCGCTGCAGGCCTGGCTCGAGCAGCACCGGATGGATGAAGCCTACATCCTGCTGGGTGGGGCTGACCGGCATGAGGTGCGCATGCGCGAGGCTTTGGAACTCTTCGAGCGGGAAGGGGTCAGGACCCGGCTTGTTCCGGATCTCGAGACGTCACTTGCCACCGGGGCCAGGATGGCTCTCCTGGGAAACATCCCTGTCCTTGCCGTAGCCGAGTACCCCCTTGACCTGTGGTACAACCGGGCCATCAAGCGCGCCTTTGACATCCTGGTCTCCCTGACCGGGCTGGCCCTGGCTTCGCCTGTCTTCGTGCTTGTTGCCCTGGCGGTCCGGCTTTCTTCCCCGGGACCGGTGTTTTTCAGGCAGGAACGCCTCGGGCTTGACCGCAGGAAATTTTCAATCATCAAATTTCGTACAATGTACAGGCAGGATAAACGGATGTCGGATACGGTCTGGACGGTCAAAAACGATCCCCGGGTGACACCGCTTGGGCGCTTTTTGCGCGCATCATCCCTGGACGAGCTTCCCCAGCTTGTCAATGTCCTCTGCGGAGACATGAGTCTGGTCGGCCCCCGTCCCGAACGGCAGTATTTTGTCAACGAATTCAAAAAGCGCATGCCGCTCTACATGGAACGGCACCGGGTCAAGGCCGGACTGACCGGCTGGGCCCAGGTCAGCGGTTACCGGGGGGACAGCTCCATCGAGCGCCGGCTGCAGGCCGATCTGTATTATATTCGAAACTGGTCGTTTACTTTTGACATCCGCATCATGCTTCTTACGCTGATCAGGGTGCTCTCGGGCAGGAACGCACATTGACGGAAATGGCACAACGCACCCTGATCGTCGGAGCCGGTGAGGCCGGACGGATGATCGCCGAGGGGATCCGCGCAGACCAGCGGGTCGCAAGGCGCTACCAGCTTGTCTCCTTTGTGGATGACGACCCGGGCAAGACGGAAGTTGCCGGACTGCCGGTGCGTCATTCGATCGACGATATTCGCACGCTTGCGCTGGATGAGTCCATTGACGTGATTTTTATTGCGGTGCCCTCGGCCGGCGGGGCCTTGCTCGGCCGGATCATCGACCGTGTAGGGGACCTCCCGCTCCGTCTGCGGATCCTGCCCGGCCTGCGCGAGATCATCGACGGGGATGCCTCCTGGCGGGCCCTGCGTGATGTGCGTCCCGAGGACCTCTTGGGGCGCGAGGAGATCCAGTTCGAACGTGAGCGGCTGGCGGCCTTTTACGAGGATGCCCGGGTCCTGGTCACCGGGGGAGGGGGCTCGATCGGCTCCGAAATCTGCCGCCAGCTTCTGGCCCTCCCTGTGGCGCGCGTGGTGGCCTACGGCCATGGCGAAAACAGCCTGTATCATTTGCAGCAGGAGCTGGGACAGGACCCGCGCTTCGTCTGCCAGATAGGGGATGTACGCGACGCCGAAAAGATCGAGCGCACGATTGCGGCCTGGTCGGTCAGTGACATCTTTCATGCAGCGGCCCACAAGCACGTGCCCCTGATGGAGTCCTTTCCCGACGAAGCGGTCAAGAACAACGTCTACGGGAGCTTTGTCGTCGCCCGGGCGGCCGGGAGGGCCAGGATCAGGCGTTTCTTGATGGTCTCGACCGACAAGGCGGTCCGGCCCAGCTCGGTGATGGGGGCCACCAAGCGCGTGGCTGAACGGATCGTGCTGGGGATGAACGGTGACGGATCCGGGACGCGCTACGCCGTGACCCGCTTTGGCAACGTCCTCGGGAGCCGGGGCTCGGTCCTCCCGCTTTTTGTCGAGCAGATCCGGCGCGGGGGGCCGGTGACCGTGACCCATCCCGATGTGACGCGCTACTTCATGTCCATCCGCGAGGCGGCCCGGCTGGTCGTCAAGGCCGCGACCCTGGATTGCGGCGAGATCTTTGTCCTCGATATGGGCCAGCCGGTCAATATTCACGAGCTGGCCCGCCGGCTTGTCATCCTTTCGGGGCGGCACCCGGATGAAGTCCCGATCGTGATCACCGGACTCAGGCCTGGTGAAAAGCTGCATGAGGAGCTCTGGACCGAGCATGAGGATCTGGCAGCCTCTCCCTTTGAAAAGCTTCTCGTCGCCAGGGACAGCGGCGGGCGGATGGAAACGGCGGAGGTACAGCGCTTTATCGAATCCATGGACCCGCCGCTCTCCAGCGGCGACCGTGAGGCTGTACGCCGTATCCTCTTTGCCGCCGCTCAATGATGCGGTGTTTTGTTGAACAGCCCCAGGCCCGATACGTCCGGCTTTTCCGCGGGCAACCAAGGCCGGATGGGCGTTGCTGAACATTTGGGCTAATCCGGGATTGTTCGCAAGCCACCCTCGGGCTTGCACCTGTCATGCCTTTGTGACTATGTTATCCTGCATGGAATACCGTCTCCCTGTTCGTGATGGATACATCCGGTTATCAGACGCCCTCAAGCTGGGCGGTCTGGCCGCAACGGGTGGCCTCGCCAAGATCCTGATCCAGGAGGGTGAGGTGCGTGTGGATGGAGTTGTCGTGACCGAGCGCGGTCGCAAGCTCCGCCCGGGCATGTGTGTCGAGTGTCGCGGCCATCGGCTTCTGATTCTGCCACAGGGGGATGGGCAATGAAAAAGATTGTCACCCCCGCAGATTCGTACCGGATTTTGGCCAACGGCCCCCTTCTGATGGTCGTGACCCTGGGGCAGGCGGGGGATGGCCTTCGGCCCGAGGTCTCAACCGTGGCCTGGTCGGTGCCAATCGATACCAATCCGCCCCGTCTGGCCGTCATCATCGATTGCACCCACCGCACCTGGCACTCGGCACTGGAGCAGGGAGAGTGTACCCTCAATGTGGTCAGCCGCGAGCTGCTCCCCCGGGCTGTCTACGCCGGGACGGTCTCCAGTCGCGAGCATGACAAGATCGCCGAGACGGGGCTCGTGACGGTGGCGGGGAGTGTCATCCGCACGCCCATTCTGCCGCAGTGCCTGGCAAATATCGAATGCCGGATTGTTTCGCAGACGGCTGAAACCGGACTGGTCCTGCTTGAGCCGCTTGCGGCTTTTGCGGACGAAGAGGCCTTTTACGCAGGCTGGAAAATGGAAAACGGGATATACCCGGTGCAACATCTTGGGGGAGAACGCTTTCAATGTGGTGGTGACGTCCTGATCCAGCCGGCTCTCAACATCCCGCCCGCACCGGCGAGTGGCCGATGAGGGCGGTTGTGGTGGGTGGCGGTGACCCGCCAGCTCCGGAACTCCTTGACTGGCTCCTTGCTGTGGAGGGTGCCTTTCTTGTGGCCGCTGACGGCGGGGCAGACAGCCTGCGCGCCTCAGGCCGTGTCCCCCGGTACCTGATCGGTGATTTTGATTCTGTCCTGGATACAACCCTCGAATGGTACCGGGCCCAGCCCGGCTGTCATGTGCGCCACATGCCGCGCCAGTCTGATACGGACATCGAAAAATGCCTCGACGTCCTTGTGCATGAAGGCGTCAGGACAGCGGCCCTCTGTGCGGTTTTTGGAAACCGGCTGGATCACTCCCTCTCCAATCTGGCCATAGTCCTGCGCTGGTCCGAAAGGATCAGACTGACGGTATATGCCGGACAGTCTGTTCTTGAGGTTGTCAGGGGGGATTGTGTTTTTCCGGCCAGCCTGGGGACGGTTGTCTCGCTGTATGCCTTTGACCCGGCGGTGCGGGTTACGACCAGGGGGCTCAAGTACCCCCTGCATGATGAACCGCTGGTGTTCGGTGTGCGCGAGAGCACCAGCAATGCAGCCTCGGCCCGGCATGTGCACCTTCAGGTCAGAGGTGGCCCACTCTTTCTCGTTCGCAGCCAGGATGAGGTCATGCGGCAGGGACTCCTCTACGCCGTTGCTGAAAATCGTGGCTGAAAGGCTATATTTGCTGGTGTGCTGCTTCGGCTGGCATGGTGCGTCCGGGGCCGAAATGGCACAATCAGGTATCTCAGGCAGAGGAAAATACAGACAAGCATGATGAAAATAGACGAGATATTGCTTTTCAGTCTCTCCCGTGTCTTTCAGGAGCGGGCCCTGCAACTGGGTGTTTCGTTTCAGGCCGCAGGCGCGGGGTATGCTGACGGAAAGGTGCGCATCATCACCGAGCCGGTCAATGATGGGACCGCAGTCGGCTACAGCCTGCAGCGCAAGCTGAATGCGGCAGGCGAACTGGTTGAACGGATCCGCTATCATCGAAGTCTTGTCAGGGTTGAGCTTTCGGGGGAGGATGTTGCGCGCAAGAGTGACTTTGTCACCGTGGCCGTCAGTCTCTACCGGCCCGGCAAGCAGTATGCCCACATTTCTTTCAGACTCGATACCGCGGATTTTTTTGTGAGTGAACTTGACAGAGGGAATGTTGCCGCCCTTGAGGCCCTCTTCAATATCCGCCAGGATTGTGCGGTCACCGGCCTGATGGTGGAAACAGCGGGGATCCCTCCCATTGTCGTTGTCCCCAAGACGGCACGTCATATTGCCTGGTTTGAGCGGTTTGAGCTGGGGCGCTATGTTGTCGGGCTGGATGTCGCCCAGTATTGCGCCGCCTGGGGTTCGTTTTTTCCCCAGCCCAAGCGCCCGGGAGACGAGATGGACGTGGACTTTATCGTTTCGGTCGAGCCACCAGCAGGCTTCTTTCGCGAAATGGAACTTTCCCGGGAGGATGAATCGATTGACGAAACGATGGCCCGGCGGATCATTGATCGCTATAACCTGACCGAAGAGCCGCCGCTTGAGTCCGAAGACCGGCTTGAGTTCCGTTTTCGCAAGCGGATTACCCTCACCCCGGCCATGCTCGGCCTCTGAACTCTCTCAGCGGCCGGCATAGCGGCGTGCGACTTCGTGGCCGGGATCAAGATGGGTCCGGACCCAGGCCGGAATGGCCGCCTTTCCGATATAGCGGATGTGCCAGGACTCGTAACCATATCCGGTGGGGATCCGGTTATCCGCTCCGTAACTCAGGACAAAGCCGTGTTCGTAGCAATTGGTGCGCAGCCAGCGGGCCTCGGGTGTGCTGTCGAATGAGTGCATGGCGGCATGCCGGATATCCGGCCCGACGACGTCCACTACGGTTCCAAGCTGATGTTCGGTGTGTCCCGGGCGGGCGACGTAGCGCTGGCGGTGGCGTTCGCCGATGGTGATCCGGTTGAGGTAGAGCTGGCGCTGTGTCTCGTATGCGCGATAGCCTGAAAAGCCATATATCGAGACACCTGCGGCTTTTGCGGCCCTGTGCAGACGGGCAAAGGCCTCTGCCGCCTCCCTGCGCATCTGGATCTGGCGGATGCGGCAGTACTGCATATCGAGGTTGACAAGATCAGCGGGTTTGTAATCGTGAGGAAGGGCGGCATAGCGGTCGACCCGTTCCTGCCCGATGGGCAGGAGGCCATTTTTGGGGATTTTCATGTCGGGAACAGCGCTCGTCAGGTGTTCCATGATCCAGCCATCGATCCCCTTGGCTGTGTTGACGATTCGCAGCCAGTCGTAGCCACCTACATTGGAAAGGACGGTTGTCACGTCCAGTGTCTGCTCCTCAAGGGAACGTGCCGTGGCCTGCATTCCATTTGCCGACCTGGTGTAGAGGGCAGTCTTGGCAAAGAGGTGGCGTTTCAGGCGCGGGACAGCTTCGGGGGTATGTCCGGATTTGGCAGCCAGGGATGCTTCGCCAGACTGGGGCGAACCGGTCTGGGATGCGGCCGCGATCACCATCACGACGACAACGAGGGCAAAGGCCCCAAGGAAGATCATTCGTGAGCGCATGCTGGTACTCCCTGTCTGCCAGGATTGTGTGCCCCAAAAGGGTACCTGTAAAAGTGTACGCATCGGCAGTCTCAAAGGACAGAGGGATCCGGGCTGTACCCAAGGGCGTGAATAATTGTTTGTGCAACAGCGGGTTGGAGTGTATCCTGAAAGCGGATTGACGCTCCGGCGGCTGAGCCCGACCATGAAAAAAATGCTATATTTGAAATACTGACGCTTTCGGGAGGACACGGATGAAGGGACTGCTTGCGGGTTTTGCTTTCCTGGTCACGCTTACGGCTGGCTTGAGTGCGGGGGAGGCAGGGGTAAGCGCCTCCATCCAGGGCAATGCCGTTACGGTCCGCCTCGTGATTCCTCCCGGAATGTACAGTTATGTCAGCTCTCCCTGGTCCAGCCCGATTGCGGTGCAGGCTCCGGCGAAGTACGAACGGATGCTGGGAATGGCGGTGCTCCCCCAGGGCAAGCCCAAGGATGATGAGGTCATTGTCAAGGGTACGGCCGAAATCGTGCTTCCTGTCATGCCGGGTACCGGCCCGGCTGAACTGGCAGGCTTGACGCTTGCCGTGCGCTACCAGCTCTGTGACGAAGTGCAGAATGTCTGTCTTCCGCCAAAGACGGTGACGGTGGATGTTCCCCTCGGGAACTGGGCCGGACTCAAGACGGGTGCTGTGCCTGATCAAAAGGGCGCTGGCAGTGTCAGCAATCAGGGCCCGGCACGGACAGCGGCGGGCGAGTCCGGGGACGGCCCGACAAAGCCGCAGGCTTCCGCTGGTGAGAGTCTGACCGAGACCATTGCCCGGCTTGTTTCCGAAAACATCGATTCACCGCTCTTCGCCTTTCTCCTCGCGTTTATCGGCGGATTTCTGGCCAGCCTGACACCCTGCGTCTATCCCGTGATCCCGGTCACACTGGCGTTTTTTGCGGGCAGGGAGAGCGCTGCAGCGGGGACTGGTTCGGGGGGAACAGCAGACCCGTCGGCGGGTGCGCGCAGGGCAAGACGGAAACGCCTTGCAGGTGCTCTCCTCTATGTTGCCGGGATGGGCCTGGTCTATACGGTCCTCGGTCTTGTCGCCGGTCTGGCGGGCGGGGCCTTTGGTGCTGTCGTCAGCACGCCACCATTTTTTGTCGCCGTTGCGCTGCTCTTTATTGCCCTCGCCCTTTCGCTCTTTGACGTCTGGGAGCTGCGCATGCCGGCCTTTGTCGAGCGCCTGAAAAATTCACCAGCAAAAAAGGGGGGTGGGGCCGGGAGCGCCCTGGCCATGGGGGCTGTTACCGGACTGGTTGCCTCACCCTGCGTTGGTCCGATCGTCTTTTTCATCCTGACCGGAGTCATGCAGCGGGGTGAGCCCGTCTATGGCGCTTTTTTGATGGTCGGATTTTCACTTGGTATCGGGCTCCTCTTCCTGGTGCTGGCCCTGGCCAGCGGACGGATCTCTCGCCTGCCCAAATCGGGCAACTGGATGATCCGGGTCAAGATGCTTTTTGGAGCCCTTGTTCTTGTCTCGGGTCTCTATTTTCTTGGCCAGGCCCTGACGGGTCGCCTTCCGGGCTTGCTGCAGATCATCCTGTATCTCGCGATTGCCAATGCTGCCCTGATTGCAGGCTGGGGCCGGCTTGCCAGGCTGTACGGAGAGCAGGCCAAGCATGGACCGGTGCTGGGGATTATCATTACCCTTGCCCTCGCCATCTTTCTCCTGACGCAGGGCACAGCCCTTGTGCCGCCTGCCGATACGGGGAAGGAGGGTGTGCTGGCCGGCTGGAATATCGGTCTTGACGAAGGCCTGCGCAAGGCACGGGAGACGGGCAGACCGGTCTTTGTCGACGTGGGTGCTGTCTGGTGTACGGTCTGCCGCGAGCTCAAGGCCGAACTGGGCCGAAACCCGGCTGTTCGCGGGCACATCGAACAGCACGCCATCCCGGTCTACGTGGACTACGACGCCGACAGGGAGCGCATGGAACGCTTCGGGGTGACGTCGCTACCCTGGGTCATGCTGCTGGACGGTGAGGGCAGGGTCCTCTGGAAGAAGAGCGGGTTTGACCGGCTTGGGGGGTTGTTTGCCGAGATCAGCAATGTCCTGCCTCGTGCAGGAACCAGCCTGAGGACAGAGTAAGGAGGCGGAGTGACTGAGATCTGGGATATCTTGTCCGGGGCAATTCCAGGTGAGGCCAGCCGGTTCGGGAAAATTCTTTCCGACAACAGCCTGAGCGATCTGGGTATATCCGCCGCCATTGCGGCCGGGTCCTTTATCCTCCTGCTCTCGCTCAAGCGGATCGTGGGGCGCTTTCTTGCCCGGACAGCCAAACGGAGAGGGACATTTGTTCCGCGCTTTTTTTCGGAGACCTTTGCCCGTTCGGGATCATTTTTCTTTGCCGTGATTGCGCTTGATATCGGTTCGCGCTGGCTTGATCTGGCGGACCGGGCCAGGGGCGTGCTGGACCGGGTTCTCGTGATTGCGGTTATTCTTCAGTGCGCCCGCTGGCTCAATCATGTCGTCAAGCTTGCGGTCGAGCACTACCGCGAGCTGCATGCCCAGGACGATCCCAATTCGGCCAGGGTCCCGGTCCGCTTTGTGGGGATTGTCGTGCGCAGCCTGATGTGGATCATCGCATTTTCCCTTGTCCTCCAGACCATCGGATTTGACGTGACCAGTCTTGTGGCCGGACTCGGGATCAGCGGTATTGTGGTGGCGCTTGCTGCGCAGAACATTGTCAGTGACCTCTTTGCCTCCCTGATGATCGTTGTGGACAAGCCCTTTGTTGTGGGGGATGTGATCTCGCTTGACGGGATGACCGGGCGGGTCGAGACCATTGGGATCAAGACCACCCGCCTGCGCAGTCTGGACGGGGAACTGCTTTTGATCAGCAATCAGGATTTGCTCAAAAGCCGGCTGCGGAATTTCATGAATATTGTCGAACGGCGCTCGGTCTTCAGGATTGGGGTTGAGTACGCAACGCCACCCGAACAGCTTGAGCGGGTGCCGGACATGGTGCGTGCCATCGTCGAGTCTGTCCCCAGGGCCCGCTTTGACCGGGGGCACTTTGCCCGCTTTGCTGAGTCATCCCTTGAATTCGAGTTTTCGGTCTACATCGAAGGCTCGGAATACGTCGACTTCATGAACGGGATCCAGGCCATCAATCTCGGGATCTGCCGTGCCTTTGCACAGGAGGGAATCGCCTTTGCCTTTCCCACACGGACGATCGAATTTGCCAGGTCCGCCCGGGACGTGCCCGGGCGTGCGAACTCAAGGGGCTGACCTGCTCCACTGCGCATCAGGCGGTCTCCTGTACGGGAGAGCCCGGAAGGCGGTTCTTTCTGGTGACGGCGGATACGGTCGGGCGGACTCTGTTCCCCACCTGACAAGCTGAGTCAGCCAGTACGCAGCCTGGTCGGACAAAGGCACAACCCGCGTCGTCCGGCCTATTTCCCTTTTCCGCCCGTGAGGAGGATAATCCCGGCAATGATCGCGCCGACGACTGCGACGGCGATCAGGACGCGGACCCAGCTGACCGGTTTTTTTCCGGCGACCTTGCCGCTCTGGCCGTTGATGATCACCCGGTAGGCCTTGTTGCGGTAGACATAGACAAGGAGCCAGACGGGAAGCATCATCAGGCGTGAGGTGGCGTTGCTGATTTTTGTGTCCACGTGCAAAAGATCACCCACCATGCTGTCGCAGGCCCGGCGTTCCTTGTCCCTGATGCGCGCTGAAGCCTCTTCGCGGGCTGTCTCGGCACTCTTGCAGGGCTTCTCGACCCTGAAGCCGTCCATGAAGACCGGTTCCCAGGGCTTGGCCCCGTCATCATCGAAGGGGAGGACCGAATCGATTTCGGCCTGTTCGAGTCCTTTTGATGCCGTGATAAAATCCTTGTAGTGTTCGTGGTGATTGCCGTGGCGCTCGCGATATTCGTACTCGGCCGGTCTGTCGTTGCTGGCCTCGCGGATGGTGATCCTGTCGCGCCCGCTCCACTCGCTCTCGGCATCAGCATTGATTCTCCAGAAGGGGATGTAGACACCTTCAAAGCCGCGTTCGAGAAAACTGGTCACGAGGTCGCCCGGTTTGAAGAGGCCT
>JAKPMW010000056.1 GCA_029548715.1 Spirochaetota bacterium
AAAGCAGGGTCGCCCACGGAGCCGGATCCGATTCGGTCTACAGCGTAGCCCTTGATGGCACCACAGCCTGGATCGCCTACGGACACATGACTGTCCTCTCAGTCAATGCCGCCAACCCATCTTCACTGAGCGTTCTCCAGAATTATGATCATGATCCCCGTCTGATACGGGACATTGTCATTTATGGAGATTATGCCATCCTTGCAGATCAGGGTGGAAATTTGTACGGAAACACCCCGGGACTTGACATCATGCGAATACGATAGCCAGAAATACTGTCCAAAAAACCATCGCGCTCACTTCGCCAGACCCAAATTGCATCATCGCGGAGTGAGCGCCTGCATGGCAAGCAAAAGCCTTACACACATCCATACTAACACAAAGCCCTGCCCGCCGCCCTGTGAACTCTACTGCCTGTTCCTCTTTATCAACCGCTTGCCGTCAAGCGGCCAGGGCAACTGATCAGAAAAAAAGCCGGCCGCCTTGGCGTGCCCTCCGCCCCCGAAACTCTCACATATTTTTGACACATCAATGTCATCACGCATTGTGTATAATGAAATCTGATATCGTTCGCCATTATACATATATGCAATACATATATCAAAAACCCGTTCAAGCTCTTCAAACATGGCTGAATTTCCCCGCAGGTTGCACGCAACAGCCTTATGCCCCGCCAGCTCAGTCTCGTATGCATATTCCCTGACCATACGAGATCGCCGCTTGGACTCATACGCGTGAATGGCCCGTCCGGGGGCAAGAATGCTCTCAAGCTGATCAATCCCGCCTCCAGGCACGAGATACTTTTCCCAAAATGCACTGGTCGGCGAAATATCCACAAGATCCAGTCCATAATGAAGCGCACGAGTATCATCACCAAATTCAAATCGCCAGATATCCTGATCACCAATCAGCGCAACAATCGCAGGAAGGGCCTGTCCCGGGAAAAAATGCCGCCAGGAAAGCACACAGGCTGCCTCTCCAACTTCCCGAATCCCAGGAATATTTTTTTCGTCAGCCCAAAACCCGTTCTTTTCAATTGCCGAAATGTGATGATCAACCCACACAAGATCACTTGTCCGTGTCCAGAGTCGATCCCTTTCAGCAGGAAGATTCATATCAAGAATCACCACTCGTTCCCCCTCTGAAATCTCCTCGTACGGGAACGTCATCTCATGGCGCCATGAAATGTACTTTCCATCTCCTTGATAGTATCTGGCTGCTATGGCAGCAGCGCAACAACCATCGGGATCAAGATGATAGAACACACGCATAATTTCTATCCTTTGTTTCAGTTTCTCATGTCATGGGCATCATTGCCAAAAACGTCAGCACAGACAAGATAGTCAAATAATGAACGAGATGCCCTTGCATTAAGAAGGAACCAGTCCTCTGACCCAGAGCTCTACTATATAAACCCCGGGAGGTGCCTCATGGATGTCTATCTCTCTGATCGCATACGAATACAAAAATTCGGGAAGGTTCGATTTAGGTGCCGTCTACAACTTCAAATGAACAATTTCTACAGCACTCACTTGCTGCGCTTCTCGAAATCCTGCCGCTGGGCGGTTGCTCGCTTTGCCAGAGCCATCATGGGCGGAAAAATACACATTCAGGAGCGCAGCAAATTTCTTGTCAGGGAAGACAAAAATGACAAGGTCTCACGAACAGTGATCTTAACAAGGGATATCAAGGACTGGATGGAAAAGTTTTCCTTTTCCGAAAAAATCAGTCAAAACGAGGTTCTCCGCATGGCTCTTGAGTGGTGGATGGAAACAGTGAACCCGCTGGCGAAGAGCAGGACATACCGGGCTGCCTGCAGAAAATGGCACCATGATCATATTCAAACCAGGCTTGAAGAATTCTTTTTCTCCTTCTGGCAGTATGGAAGAGAACGCTATGAGAAATTCCCGACCATGGAGGAAGCACAAAGAGGCATCAGCGCAACAAATCCACTCTGCAAGACTCACATAATAGTCAGAGGCAAAGTATTCTACTGAAAATCAATAAGGATCTTGAATTGCTATACCACCCGCTGGACGCCACAAAAGCCTGGGTACAGGACTACTGCCACATCGCACCATGCAAAGGCATTATATATACGATCATTTACAATACCTGCTGACACCATGCCTGAAAAATCACCCGACAGGACAAAACCTTGCCAAAAACCTCTTGCTGTCAATAACGTACAAGTTCAGCCACCATGCCTCGAACGGCATCAGTCATCCCGCTGCCACGACTGGCTGCTTCGTTCATGGCTTCGATGAAAACACTACCAGCAACAACACAGTCAACGCTGCACCCCAAAGCCTCAACCTGTCGCCTCTCACGAATACCAAAACCAGCCGCAACCGCGCAACCACTCGCACTCCTCACCCTTGACAGATACGCCTCGGTTAATGAATCAATACTTGTAGATTTCCCCGTAACACCATATCTCAATACAGCATAGACAAACGGAGAACAAAAACGATTGCAGATCTGCTCAATCCGGCTGCTTTCAGTATCAGGCGCAATAAGCGGGACAAACGCCAGACCCACTTCTGCTGCGATCTCGGGGAGTAATGATATTTCATCAGGGGCGCAGTCAGGCACAATAAGACCATCAACGCCGAAGGACCGAGCATCGCTGACAAAAGCCTTTTCCCCATAGGCCAATATCGGGTTCAGATAACTCATAACAAGAACCGAAGTCAGCCGCCCACTCCCTGCCAAGCTTCGTTTTTCACACACTCGGCCAATCATTTCCAGCACTTTCCGGGTGGTAACACCGCCCGCCAACGCCTCGTGATTTGCCGAAACGATCAGCGGGCCATCAGCAGCAGGCTCAGAAAACGGGATTTGCACCTCAATCATATCAGCACCAGATTCAAGCATCGCACTGAGAACAGACTCAGAAGTGTCGAGATCCGGCCATCCACCTACTGCATGCGTCATAAGAAGGGGCCGCCCCTTGTTTTGCTCAAACAACATCTGGATTTTTTGCATACCGTTCATACACACCCTCCCCAAGAAATATGCCATCCGAGAAAAACGGCCCCATGATCATTGCATTCCCAACACAAAACATCCGCACGCCCTACCGAAAAACAATTGCCTCCACGAAAAGCACAAAATACATGACGAGCATGGTACCGTTTTCTCCGACAAGTGCACAATTTATCTATCCCACAACACCTTCTATACCCCAAGAGCCAGAGTACCCGCACCATGGTACCGTTTTTTACAACAAACCCTCAAGCCGTGCCACCTCTGCCTTAAGAAAATCCAGCCAATCTTCTCCATCCAGCCTTGGTGCCGTAATAAACAAGTCCTTGTCCCCACGACCGGAGATATTCACAACAATATCAGTTCCAACAGGGAGCGTCCTGGCCAGGCGAACGGCTGCTGCCAGAGCATGCGCTGACTCAAGTGCCGGCAATATCCCTTCTGTCCGTGCAAGCACCTGGACTGCATCCAGCACCTCTTCATCTGAAGCTGAGGTAAACTCAATTCTTCCATTTTTTCCATAATATGCCAGTTCCGGACCAATTCCCGCATAATCCAGGCCAGCAGAAACAGATGAAGTTGGCAAAAGCGAACCGTTATCATCCTGTAAGAAAATGGATCGATATGCTTGAACAACACCCGGTCTTCCCTGTCCGCTCGTCATCCTGACAGCATGCTCTCCTGGTGCCGTCCCATGACCACCAGCCTCGACTCCAACCAATCGCACCGACTCGTCATCCAAAAAATCATGAAAGAGTCCGATCGAGTTTGACCCCCCCCCGACGCAGGCTACCATCACATCAGGCAAGCTCTTTTGGGCATCGCTGACACCAGCAAGGATACATGAGCCAGAGGACGCACCTTGCTCCATTTCTATCGAAGGATCCCTGCTTGCGCGTCCAGCAAGCTCCGCATATCGCTCCCGAAACTGCGAACGCAACTCTTTTCCAATAACCGATTGAAAAGTTCGTACAATTTCCGGAAATGGATATGGCCCGAGCGCTGATCCAATCAGATAGTGAGTATCCGACACCCGCTCAGTCCAGCTTTTCATGGCTGCATTCACCGCATCAGTCAAGGTTCTGGAGCCTTCTGTCACCGCTGTAACCCTGGCCCCAAACAGTCGCATCCCATACACGTTCGGGTGCTGCCGGGCCATATCTACTTCACCCATAAAAATCTCGCACTCCAGACCAAGCCGGGCGGCAACCGCTGCAGTTGCCAACCCATGCTGTCCAGCCCCAGTCTCTGCAATCAGCCGTTTCTTTCCCATTTTTTTGGCAAGAAGTCCCTGGCCTAATGCATTATTGATCTTATGTGCTCCGGTATGCGCCAGAGCTTCCATCTTCAACCAGATCCGTCCGCCCCCGCAACTGGTTGTCAGATTTTCAGCCAGCAGCAAGGGGGTCGGGCGACCGACAAAATCCCTTTGCGCCCTTTCAAGCTCATCAAAAAACTTCCTGTCATGCTTCACTGATGCCCAGGCCTCTTCCAGCTCTTCAAAGGCAGGCACCAGCACCTCCGGTATGAATCTTCCCCCAAAATCACCAAAGTATCTTTTCCGCGCCTGTTCATTCATGATTTTTTCCATATGGATTACCCTTTCAGATCATGTCATTCAGCCGATCAGACTCCCATCTGCGAACCGCAGTCATAAATGCATGAATTTTTTCGGCTGACTTGATCCCAGGCCGATCTTCAAGCCCACTTGCAACATCCACACCATCCGGCTCTATTTCTGTCAATGCAACACTGACAGACTCAGGGCGCAACCCGCCTGCAAGAATAAAATCAAAGCCATGCCTTCTTGCCCGGTCCCGAACAAATCGGGCCGCACTGCTGTCAACGCGAATTCCACTCCCGCCACAAACACCTTGGACTGCCGCATCACACAGTACCAGCCCGGCCGTTCCAGAAAACGCCAGTTCGTCAATATCTTCATTGCAATATTTTACAATCCCTGCATCACGTTGCGCAGGGACAGGCACAGAAAGGCACCAGGGAATCCGGCAATACGTCGGAAAAGGCTCAGCCGGCTTGTGGATCTGCAAGACATCAAAAAGTCCAGAATCCGCGATCCTGTCCAGCAACCCTGAATCTGGCTGCACCACAACTGCAACCATCCGGGGCAAAACATCCCCGAACCTGTCATGCAGACGCGAAATGATCACACCGGCTGACTCCAGCGAAATCTGCCTCACGGATGGGGCAAGAACAAAGCCGAGATAATCAGCACCCTCCTCTACCGCCAGAACCGCATCTTCGCATCGCGTTATTCCACATATCTTGACCTTCAGTGTGTTCATCAACCACCCCAATGCCCATACTGCACCATCTCCTGATCAAGGCTGGTCCTGAAGACGCGGACTGCCACCTCTGGATCATCAGAACAGGCAAAATGCTCTCCGATCAGAAAAGCCTGAAACCCGGCCCGATACAACTGGCATGCATCATCTGCCTTGCAAAGCCCGGACTCAGCCACAGGAACCGGTCCCTGTGGCATATCTTTTGAAAGTGCGTGCAAGCGCCCAGCGTCCACAGTAAAATCCCGCAGGTCACGAGCATTCACCCCAATCGCATCAACCAGTCCCGCAAGATCCCGAATATGCGCCAGTTCTTCCGCATCCCGGACCTCAAGCAGAACCTCCATGCCAAGCTGCCTTGCCCTGCCAGCCATGCGCCTGATTGCCTCATGGTCGAGAAGCGCAGCAATCAGAAGAATGACATCCGCCCCAAGCACAAAACTCTCATCAACCTGCCACGGATCAATAATGAAATCCTTCCGCAGGACAGGCAGAGCGACGGACCTGCGCACCTCGGCAAGGTGCTCTTCGTTTCCAAGAAAATACTCCGGCTCGGTAAGCACAGAAACCGCCGTTGCACCACCAGATGCATACGCCTGTGCAAGCAGACCAGGCTCATACGAGGAGAGCATGATCCCTTTTGAGGGTGATGCCTTTTTACACTCCGCGATAATGGCGGCCCTCCGGTTTTCTTTTTCAGGAACAGAATTCAGGCCCGCCAGAAATTCGCGAGAGGCATCGGTCCTTCGTAGGCGAAAGAGGGGCCTGACCTTACCTCCGGGACGCTTGCTCACCGCATCCCTGAACCCCCCGGAGGAATCAAGATCCGGCAACACCCGCTGTATCTTTTTTTCCTCGACGGCAATCCGCCGCTTTGCTGCAATCTCATCAAGGATCGTCCCCATAGCGCGCTTCCTCATTTTCCAGTCTGGTATGCACTTCTCGCACGGTCAAGTGCAGCCATTGCACTCCCGGAATCAATCGAGCGCGATGCTATGGCAATCGCCTCGCCAAAGTCAGAAGCCAGATCGGCAACAAGAATGGCTGCCGCAGCATTCAAGATAACAATCTCCCTGGCCGGACCCTTCTCTCCTTCGAGAACCCTCAGGATAATACCGGCATTGGTGGTGGCATCACCACCGCGAATCGCCTCTGGGGAACAGAGGGAAAACCCGTACTCTTGCGGATTAATCTCAAAATGCCGGATCCAGCCATCCCGATACTGGCTGGCATACGTTACCCCAGTGAGGGTGATCTCATCCATGCCATCTGAGCCGTGTACGACAATGGCATGCCGCAATCCCAGCGCACCCAAGACCTCAGCCACCAGAGGAACCAGATCCCGGGAATACACACCAACAACCTGGGCCGGAACCCTGGCCGGGTTGATCAGCGGCCCCATCATATTGAAGACAGTCCTGAATCCCAGCTCCCGCCGAGGTCCCATGATATATCTGAAAGCGTCATGGTAATGCGGGGCAAAGAGGAAGGCAAACCCATCAGTGTCTATCCGCTCACATGCTGCAGCCGGAGAGAGATCAACCGGGACTCCCAGCACTTCAAGAACATCCGCCGAACCAGAGCGTGATGTGATTGAACGGTTTCCGTGTTTAGCCACGGCTGCCCCCGCCCCGACCGCAACAAAAGCCGCTGCAGTTGAAACATTGAACGACCCGCTTCCATCACCTCCAGTGCCACAGGTGTCTACAAGCGGCCTGTCTGTCACAAGTGGGAACTCGGGCAGCCTGGCCCTCAATGCCATCGCAATACCACAGACCTCAGCCACATCTGGTTTGCGCATTGAAAATGCTGTAAGCATGGCACCCACCTGGGCCTGAGTCAACCGCCCCTCGGCAGTCTGGGCCACAAGAGATGATGTTTCCTCACGCGACAGTCTTTCACCAGCCGAGAGGCGGGACAGCAGAGTCCGAACCGGCGGAATCTCGCGGACTCCACTGATGAAATTCGCGAGAAGCCTCATCCCATCCTCACTTCCGATCGACTCGGGATGGAACTGGACGCCCTCGACCCTCAAGTCCCGGTGCCGCACACCCATGATCTCACCATCATCACTCTCAGCCGTTATCTCAAGGATCTCCGGAAGGCTTGCCCGTTCGATAGCCAGTGAATGATAGCGCATTACCCTCAAGGGATCCGGGAGCCCGCTAAAAACTGATTTTCCGTCATGACGTATCAGATCCGTCTTTCCGTGCATGACCCGCTGCGCCCGCACAATACGCCCGCCATAAAACGCACCGATTGTCTGGTGCCCGAGACACACCCCGAGGACCGGCTTGATCCCTGCAAAACGCTTGAGCATATCCATGGAGCAACCCGTCTCATCAGGCCCACCCGGCCCCGGAGAGATAACGAGATAATCAAAGTCCATCTCTTCAGCCTCGGCCACGGTAATGGCATCATTGCGAAAAACCCGCACTTCCTGACCAAGCTGCATAAAATACTGCACAAGATTATATGTAAATGAGTCATAGTTGTCGATCATCAGCACCATACACAATCTCCCCGTATTCAGTGGCGGTCGGCGCCGGACGCAGCGCCCCGCGCAAGCGCGGTAAACATGGCCCTCGCTTTGGCCAATGTCTCCTCATATTCCCTTTCAGGTATCGAATCATGCACGATGCCGGCGCCAGCCTGGAGATAGATCTTCCCCCCATGTACAACCAGGGACCGGATCGTAATGCATGAGTCCAGTCCGCCAGGGTATCCAAAATACCCGACCATGCCCGCATACGGTCCCCTCGTAACCGGTTCGTACTGGCCAATAATTTCCATGGCTCGGACCTTGGGTGCCCCGGAGACCGTCCCTGCCGGAAAAACCGCCCTCACAATATCAAAGTGATCACAACCCGAATCAGGAACCGCGGAAACCTCGCTGACAATGTGCATCACGTGGGAGTATCGTTCGACCTCCATCATCCGGTCCACCTTGACAGTCCCGGCCTTGGCTATCCGCCCCAGATCATTCCGGGCCAGGTCAACCAGCATCATATGCTCCGCCCTCTCCTTGGGATCAGCCAGAAGCTCAGTTGTGAGCGCTTCATCCTCAGCCGTATCAAGGCCCCGTTTTCTCGTGCCGGCAATTGGCCGCAGGATAACCCTCCCGTCCTGCACACGTACCATGACCTCGGGAGATGCGCCCACCAACTGAAACCCTCCAAAATCCATGTAGAACATATATGGGGAAGGGTTGATCGAGCGTAACGCCCTGTAGACCGCAAATGCATCACCCTTAAACTCGGCATGCATCCTTTGGGAGAGCACAACCTGGATCGCCTCTCCCGCTGCGATCATCTCCTGGATATCGGAGACCGCCTTTCTGAACCGCTCCCGGGGAAATGTGCTCCGAATCTCGCCAATTGAAAACCCACCCCCGGAGGCCCCTCCACGGGCCGCTTCTTCTATCCGGGCAGCAATATCCCGGATACCCTCAACTGCCCTGTCATAGTCGCTGGAAAGGTCCTGTCCCGTTTCAACATTGCAGATGATCCTCAGGGTATGCATCAGGTTGTCAAACACAAGGTTGTATCTGGTGCAGAGAAAAAGGGCATCCGGCAAACCAAGCCCGGGGCGCTGTGGTATGTTGCGCAATCTTTCCCAGCGCGCGGCCATGTCGAACCCGATATATCCCACAGCCCCGCCCGGAAGAGGCGATGAATCCCCCGGAGCAATGTAGGGGCGTTCCCTGAGATACTCTCCAACCAGACGCAGCGGATCCGGTACGTCATGCTCACGCCGCTCCGCTCCACTTGTTATGCAGCATTTTGTTCCCAGTATCTCAATCCGTGTCGCGGGTTCGATTCCAAGAAATGAATAACGGCCTATCTGCATCCCGCGCTCGGCAGATTCCAGCAGGTAGGAAGCACCTGTTGCATAAAATGCATCAACCGGAGTAACCCGATCCGCCTGCATCTCATGCACCAGGGCAAAGCGCTGCCCAGGTCTGGCCTGAGCCATAAAATCACTCTTCTTTGGACGTATAATGGGTGTCTCCATCCCGCTCACCCTCCTTTATGTCTTGCTTGAATAAAAAAACGGGCAACCCGGCGTAGAAGAAAGTCAGCGTCGCTCTCGCAACAACACTTTCCCCGTCTGCGGCCTGCCCGTTGAGGCTCAGCGTACGCAATGTACGCGCCTACCCCCGCTCTGCGGCCGCAATCAGGCCGCGCCACCATCGTTTCGTCCAGTACACCATCGTTCCTGCCTCAAGCTTGTTACCATTGATAGTAACATAATAGCGGGAAAGCATTTCCCTGTCAAGCACTTCCTGCTGCATTCTTCATTTTTCGGGCACGGTACACACGTCTTCCAGGATGGGCACCCTGCTCCGTCTCAGCTTTCCTTGATGTACGGTTCAAGAATCCCCGCAAGAGCATTGGTCACCTCAAGGACCCTCTGCACCGCCTTGATGACCAGCTTGTTCCTGCTCCCGCCAACCAGCCGGATATTGCGCACAAATTCAGGCTTGTGCTGTTCGGTCCCATCCCTGACAATAGCAGACAGCGGGCGAATAGCCTGCACCACTATGATCGCCAGCTCGCGAAGCGATCTGGCTGCAAGATTGTTCAAAAAATGAATTTTATCAGTAACAACCTTGCGTGTCGGGATATCTCCCGAAAAACGCAGGATCAGGCTCTGCACCTTTTCACCCTCAGCCGTTGAGAGTGACACCTTGCTCTCAAATTCAAGCACACGACCGCAAAATTCGTTAAACCGGTAAAAGTAATCACCAAGTGCTGACTGCATGCCCTTGTCAAGAAACTCCCCATCCATGACAACCGGGTTTAGCGCCGGGCGAATCATCGTCTCAAACATGGCCGACTGAAAAGCCTTGGCAACCTGGACCTGCTTGCAGTGCAGAAAAAGGGGCAATTCCATCGCCTGCAGCCTGCGGTTGGTGGCTTCGTTGTAAAACTCAAACTCTGGCAACTCAAGTGTGCCAAATAATTCAGAAACACGTTTTCCCAATTCATCAGTGTCAATCTGATGCAAGGAAGCCTGAATCCTCGGGACAAGTCGGGCCCGCAACATGGCCTTCATCTCTTCAACAGGGTTTACCGGTATCTGCCTGACAACAGGCAGGCGCCTCGGATTGCGGGTTATCAGCCTGATGATCGAAACCAGCCGGTCGTCCTGGATCAGGGCAGAAATTGCCGACCTGAGCCGTCCGGCATCTTCCTCGGTCCAAACCGGGATTTCCCGCGCCTCGCTCCCACCTCCTGCAAGCATCTCGGCAAAACCGGCCAAAGCCGAGAACACGGAATCCATGCTGACCGTCAAATCAACACCATAGAGAAGCTCTTCAAGGCGGGTCAGATCAAACAATGCGTCGTTTCCCTCGGCAGCTGAAAACTCAGGAAAGCCACCCCGGCCTGGTGAATAATTTTCACCAAAACGTCGCAAAAGAGCGTAGTAATTGAAAAAGGCCAGCCGCTGAAAGGCCACAAAATTGGCATACAACCGGTTGATTTCCTCACGGGCCTCGTACCCGATGCCGTGCGCTGCCTGCTCGACATCCCGTTCAACCGTCGACTTGATCTGTTTATCCTCAAACAGGCGCCTGTTGGCCTTGAGATATTCGGGGGTGTAGCGTCCCTCCATATCAGGCAGGTCGGGCACCATCCGGCGGACAAAAAACTCAGCAAAGCCCTTTCCTCCACCCTCAGGTCCTGTAAAACGGCAGGCCTCGCAAAGCTGCCGCATACCCGTCATGACTGTTGACAATCTGTAGATCGTTTCACCAAAAGCGCCAAGAAGCTGATTGCTCCTGTAATGGTACAAAGCCGGGCGAAAGGTTCGGACGTGGGCGGCAAGCACAGCCAGCTCGCGATTTTTCAGAAACTCCTCTTTGCTTACCCCGGTAAAGAGTTGCATGAAAAACAGGGCAATCCGATCCCACAACCCGAGCTGTCGTGTCTCCGCATCCGAGACCGGCACCTCACCGGACTGGTCGCTCCCGGAATTCGCACGTTCAGCCTGCTGCCCCATTGCAGCCCCGGCATCACGAAAACCACGCGCCAGGCGCTCCTGTTCGCTCCTGTCAAGTGAGAGAATATGGGGGTCAAGACCCGAATCAAATCCACCCCGTTTACGCACGGCATCGATGGATTGCCGATCATGTTCCATACCGATGACGTTCCTTTGCTTCTGGCGTCTTTCCCAGACAAGAAGGGATACGGCATTCTACAACACCGCCCTCAGCCATGCAACGGCATTCTGTGCTATACTGAAGACAGGGAGAAAGGATGACGCACCATGGATGAACCGGCAAGCCTCCATTTTGAATATGGTGATCCACAACACCCCCGGGGGAATGCCCTGGCCTACTGGCGACTGACGGCACACGTGGGAGACGAGAGCTTCGAAAAGCTGATCGTTACCAACTTCGTTATTTCTCCCATGTATATCGGACGGCAGAGCGTCGCTGCAACCTTTCCCCCGCAGCTTGTTGACTCCCTTGATGAGCTCATCAGTCTGGCCCATCGGGCTGAGATTGACCTGATTCTTGTCCGCGAAGTGGATCTGCCCGCCGAAGAATTTGATTTTGAAACCTTTTTCAGACAGCAGCTTTCCCACTTCAATCGCCTTGTTGCCCTCTATACAGAGCAGTACGGCCAGTCTCTGGGAACAGACGATCAGCCCCAAGGCCCGGCCGTGCAAAAGGATGAGATCGAGTCCCTCAGGGATATCAGCCGGCTCGCAGACGAGGCCCGCCGGGCCTTTATCATCCAGCACAACGCCGCCCGGGCCCGCGAGACGCTCCTGAAAATCAGGCGTATCGCCCACTCCCTCAACTCC
>JAKPMW010000097.1 GCA_029548715.1 Spirochaetota bacterium
GATTGCGGAAAGGACTGGCAGGTGGGGCGTTCCTTTTTGCCCCGGGAGATGGCGGGGGATGAGCCGGGTTTTTTGGGAGTCAACCGGAGCATGATGGCCAGCCTGATTTCGGGGGCCGCGGAGGATCTCGATGATGCGGTCCGCTACATCAGGGCCCTTCCGCGCCGCATGTGGCGGGCCAGACTGTTTTGCATCTATCCGCTTGTGTTTGCCCGCAAGACACTGCAGCTTCTTGGGCGGGATATATTTTCGCCCGGGCAAGCGGGGGCGAAGATCAGTCGCCGGCAGGTCAAATGGAGCATGCTGTTTTCGGCACCCGCTGCGCTCAGCAATCTCTGGCTGCGGCTGGTATGTCGCCGGCGGGATTAAAACCGGTTGTTTGCCTCTGTGAAATAGCGTTTGACATCCTCATAGGTCAGTGCGACAGGAAACTGGGGAAACTCGTCGATGACATTTTGTGGAGGGCAAAAGAGGACACCCTGGTCGGCCGCCATCAGCATGCTGGTATCATTGTATGAGTCGCCCATGGCAATCACTTTCATGTTGAGGGATTCCCGCAATGCCGCGACAACCGCCTTTTTGGCATCGGGCTGCCTGAGACGGTATCCCGAAATCATCCCCTCTTCATCCGTGACGAGGTTATGGCAAAATATTGTTGGTGATCCGATTTGCGTGACCAGGGGCATGGCAAACTGGTAAAATGTATCCGAGAGGATCAGCACCTGAAAGCGCATGCGCAGCCATTCCATGAATTCCGGCACACCTTCGAGCGGCGTGAGTGTGGCAATCACGGCCTGGATGTCTCCCAGGGTGATCCCTTCGCGCCGGAGGATGTCCATCCGGTAGTGCATCAGTTTGTCGTAGTCCGGTTCATCCCGGGTCGTTCGCTCCAGCTCTTTGAGTCCGGTTTTTTTTGCGACATTGATCCAGATTTCGGGAAAGAGTACGCCCTCCATATCGAGACAAACGGTGTGCACAGGAAGTCCTCCGGACAGAATCAGGTGATGTACCAAATGTATCCGGGAGTGTGAGGTCCGGCAAGCTGTGCGGAAAGTGGGCTTTGCTTGGTGCAGATGATGAATGTTGTTGTGCAGAGACCACCCTGGCCCGGTTAGGAAAAAAAGCACATCGGAAAAGATATGGTCCGGCAGAATTGTGGCAACGAACACCCTGGAGCCAGATGACCTCGGCATACTGCGGTTACATCCGCTGTGTGTGCCCGGGTTGAAAGACGCCACCTGCCTGCGTACCTTTGCGGGTGAGACAGGATTATCGTCAGCGAAACGGAGACCGGGAAATATTATGGTACAAATGGTGATACGGGCCCTCTTTGGAACAAAGGGTGAGCGGGATATCAAGCGCATCAGGCCGATTATTGAGCGCATCAATGCGCTTGAGACTGAGATGCAGGCGCTGGATGATGCAGCCCTGCGCGGCAAGACCGCCGAGTTCAGGGGGCGGATTCGCGAGATGCTTGGCTGTGAGCCTCGCGAGCTCATTCTCCAGGGAGATCATGCCCTGCGCGACCGGCGGCGCCTGCTTGAGGCCCTGGATGCGCTCCTGCCGGAGGCCTTCGCCGTTGTTCGCGAGACCGCCTGGCGTACCATCAAGCAGCGACCCTATGATGTTCAGCTCGTGGGCGGTATCGTGTTGCACCAGGGCAAGATCGCCGAGATGAAAACCGGCGAAGGAAAGACCCTGACGTCAACGCTGCCGGTGTATCTGAACGCCCTGACCGGTCTTGGCGTCCATGTAGTGACCGTCAACGACTATCTGGCCAGACGTGATGCCGAGTGGATGAGCCCGATTTTCAATTTTCTCGGGATGAATGTCGGGTACATCCTGACAAACATGGACCCGCGACAGCGGCAGCATTCCTATGGCTGCGACATCACCTACGGAACCAACAACGAATTCGGGTTTGATTACCTGCGGGACAATATGGTGCTGCATCCCGAGTTGCGCGTGCAGCGCGGATTTTACTACTGCATTGTCGACGAGGTTGACTCGATCCTGATTGACGAGGCTCGTACTCCGCTGATCATTTCCGGTGCTGCAGAAGAATCGACAAAAAAGTATTACGAGGTCCAGCGCATCATCCCCCGCCTGATACGCGGTTTTACCTTTGGGCAAATCATTGATCGAAAGCTGGACGCCCTGACAAATGAAAAGACGGAGATCCATACCCAGCTTGATGCCGGCGAAGCGGTTGGCCGCGAGGATGCGCTGACGGCCAGGCTGGAGGAAATCAAAAACGAGATCCGGGATCTCAACCGCGAAAAACAGATGGCGGCGATGAACAAAAAGCTCAATGTGCCGTCTGACGATGGAGATTACATCGTTGAGGAGAGTGACCGGGCATCATGGCTGACGCCGGGCGGTGTCAAAAAAGTCGAGTCGCTTCTCGGGATTGACAACCTGTATGGCAATACGCACATGGATCTTGTGCATCACATTGAGCAGGCCCTCAAGGCCAACACGATTTTTCATGTGGATGTCGATTATGTGGTCAAGGATGGCGAGGTCTTGATCGTCGATGAGTTTACCGGACGCCTCATGCCCGGTCGCCGCTACAGTGACGGTCTGCATCAGGCCCTTGAGGCCAAGGAGGGTCTGACTGTCGCCCGGGAAAACCAGAC
>JAKPMW010000111.1 GCA_029548715.1 Spirochaetota bacterium
ACTATAGCCGCGCGGCCGAGAGCCGCCACGAAAAAGTGGTCTTTGATTCAAAAAAGGGGAGTGTGCCCACACGGATCTTTGACCGGAACAACGTCCTGATCGGTGAGTTCATGACTGACCGCAAGGAGGTGGTTCCCTCGCGCGAGATCCCGGTCATCCTCAAAAAGGCTGTCATGGCAATGGAGGATACCGAGTTTTACGAGCATAATGGAATCAATCTCAGACGCATTCTGCACGCGTTGATCGAAAACATTGTTTCCAGCCGGACCATCGGGGGATCGACGATTACCCAGCAGCTTGCCAAGCTGCTCTTTACCAACCGCGAGCAGACCCTCCAGCGCAAGGTCTTCGAGTTTTTCGGGGCCAAGGAACTTGAGAGCAAATTTTCAAAGGATGACATCCTCCTGCTGTATCTGAACACAGTCTATTTCGGACATGGGGCCTGGGGTGTCGAGGCGGCCGCAAAGCTGTATTTCAACAAGCCGGTGCGTTCGCTCGATGTGTACGAGTGCACCCTCCTGGCCGGGATCATCTCCCGCCCCGAGGCCTATTCGCCCCTCAAGGATATCGATGCTGCCAAGCTCAAGCACCTTCAGGCTCTTTCGCGTCTTGTCAAGGTCTATCCCGATCAGGTCAGGCCCTCGGTACTTGGTGAAGGTTTTGAGGCATTCTGGAAGGAACAGGAGAAGCTGTTGATGAATCCGAATGTTTCCTTCTGGAAGATGCGGGTCAACGCAGCCCCCTATTTTATCGAGTTTATCCGCCAGCGTCTGCTCAACTATTTTACCGACGATGAGATCATCAGCGGGGGATTGCGGATCTATACCACCCTTGATGCCGGGATGCAAAAGGTTGCCAGTGATGCCGTGGTACAGGGGCTGGTTGAGGTCGAGGATGCCAAGGAGCGGGAGATGCGGCTCTGGCTTGTCGCCCATGACCGGAAGCTCGAAGCCCGGATCAAGGGCAAGGCCGAGGGACCCGAGCTGGACAAGATCCGCAGCGAGTGGAAACGCGAGCGGGATGAGTATGTCAGCCGGTACCGCAAGCCGGTCGAGGCCGCCCTGGTGGCGATGGATTCGATCAACGGATATGTTTTATCCATGGTGGGCGGACGCAAGTACACATTCGACAACGAACTCAACCGGTCCGTCTTTTCCAAACGCCAGTTTGGCTCGTCCATGAAGCCCTTTGTCTATGCCACGGCCATCGAAAAGGGGACGGTCACTGCCGGTACCGTCATGGAAGACAAGTGGCGCAGTTATTCCGTCCCGGACGGAACATGGAGTCCAAAGAATTATGACGGAACCTTCAAGGGCAAGGTTTCGATCCGCAGGGCCATGACGGACTCCATCAATACCATTGCGGTCGAGACCATCAAACAGCTTGGACCGGGTGAGGTGGCCTCGCGCCTGCGCAAGACTTTTTTTCACAAGCGCGGCTTTCCGGCCATCCTCTCCCTTCCGCTTGGCTCGGTCGAGCTTTCGACGCTTGACGCGGCCCGGCTCTATTCGGTGTTTGCCTCGGGCGGATACCGTGTCAAGCCACTCTTCATTCGCTCGATCAGCGACAAGGAAGGCAAGCTGCTGTACAATTTCGAGACGGGCTATGCCGTCAAGCGCCCGCGTGAAAACAAGCAGGCCATTCCTGACACACTGGATTTCGACAACGACAATGCCGCGGGGCGGGATCTTGTGCTTGACCCGGGCGCAGTCTATATCGTGACCGACATGATGCGCGATGTCCTGACCTCCGGGACGGGGTATTACGCCCGGGCCAAGAGCGGTCTGGCCATCAACGCGGCCGGCAAGAGCGGGACATCGGACAACAACCGTGATGCCTGGTTTTCCGGTTTTGTGCGCAATACCGTGGCGGTGGTCTGGGTCGGGTTTGATGACGACAAGACTTCGCTGCCCAATTCGATGACCGGCGGGATCGCAGCGGGCCCCATCTGGGGACAGTTTATGGCCGGATCATTCTGGCGGGCCGAGCCGTACGCCTTTCCGCGACCGGCCAATGTCGTGACACGCGAGATTTGCCGTGAAAGCGGGATGCTTGCCACCGAGCGTTGCCAGAAGACCTATCGGGAGCTGTTTCTTGAGGAGCATGTGCCCGAAGAAAGCTGTCCGGTGCACAAGGGCCGCAGGGTTGAGCAGGGGAGCTCACGCCGGACACGGGACTATGAGCGCGATGAAATCGATTTTGGCGGTGGGGCAGACCCGGCGACCAATACACCGCCCCGCCATGAGCGGACGGTCGTATCCAATGCGCGGCCGGCTGCCACCAATGCCCAGAGGCGAATCCCATGAAAGCCTGCCTTTTTGGGTTGCTGGTTATCAGCGGATCTGTCGTCCCGCTTGGGGCTGCCTGGAGCGAGCAGCGGACAAATGTCTTCGAGTGGTCAGCCGACCTGAACGCAATCATGCAGTATAACGGGACTGCGATGTCCAAGATGACGCCGGTTTCGTCACTGGGACGGTTTGCATTTGAATACTCCCTCCAACCCGGATTCAGCCTTGTTGCCCGGGTCTACGCCTCGAGTGGCCGTAACCGGTTGCACCGCACGCCGGGTGCGGATGCCCCCGTCAATACCATTGCGGCCATGCCCAGCGAGACCATGGTCAGTAACGGAAACACCTGGCCTGTCCGCCTGGATGAGATGGGAATCCGCCTGCGTTCGGGGGGGGTGACCCTGACAGCGGCTCTGGCCGACTTGTCGGCTGCCTGGGGTGATGAGGACGGGGTCATGAACAACCCTGTCTCCAATGATGTCAATCACGGATTTGTGAATGGACACTTTGCCCGCAATCTGGCTGTCAACTGGACCGAAGAGGA
>JAKPMW010000129.1 GCA_029548715.1 Spirochaetota bacterium
CTTTGCTTCGTTTTCGGTCTGCGCAGGAGACTGGCGCGTCAATGTGACCGGAACAGTCTTCACCCTGACCCGGACGAGCGAAGAACTCAGGATTGTTGTTGCAAGCGGGTCAGTCTCAGCCAGTAGCGGCAATGCATCCAAAACAGTCCGCGCAGGCCAGGCCGTGTCCTGCACCGGATCAGGCATCATCACCCCGCTGACCGAAGAGGCGCCCCAAAAAACAGCCGCCCCTGCAGACTCTCTCAGCAATGCGCCTGCCACAAACCGGCCTGTCATCAAGCCGGCTCACAAGACAGCCGGCACCCGCGACAGGCTGACGCTCAAGGACGGAACCGTGCTCGTTGGCTCCATCTCCATGCAGGACGCCTCACACATCTCCATCCAGACGGAGTACGGAGCACATCTGATCCCCCGCAAGGAGGTCGTCAGGATTGATGTCCTTCCGTAACCCAGGCTTGGCCCGCACACTCTGCATTATTACCGCCCTGGCATCCGGCCTGATGGCCGACAGGGTCGTCCTGAAAAACGGCGACAGCTATCGGGGGACCATTGTCAGCCAGGACGGGCACGAAGTACGCATCCGGACTTCCTTTGCCCTCGTCACCCTGCCAAAGTCAGGCATCGTCCGGCTTGAATTTGACGAACCTGCCGACCGTTGGGACGCCCTCTGGCGCTCTGCCCTCCTGCCCGGGTGGGGACAGTTTTGGCATGACCGTCCCATTCCAGGCGCACTCTACTCGGGAGGGACTTTTGCTGGCGTGGCCACAAGCACCCTGCTGTACCTTTCATACCTTTCTGCCCGTGACGCATACAACGCCAGCCAGAATGATTCGTCCCTTTTCAGCAAGGCCAACACAAGACGAAAACAGTTTAATGCTGCCCTGACCATCACCATCGGTCTCTGGATCTGGCAGGCCGCAGATGCCGCGATTTTTGCGCCAACCACCACGCGAACCGAAGGGCTCTCTGCCTTTTCCCTGGAGGGGCAGCCTGGACTGTTTTATACAGCGCGATTTTAGCGCACATGCCAATCCCCCTGCCGACAAGACTGCAGCATGCAAGACGCACGTGCCGCCGGGCGAGATGCCTCCCTCTCGTTGCATCATCCTTGTATCGACGCACACCCGATGATAGAATCGAACACACAGAGGTGGCCCATGCAGACAAAACAGATCATCGATACGATCCTCGGGTATTATCCCGACACACAGGCCATCTATCTCTTTGGATCGTATGGCACGGAATACGAGCGCCCAGACAGTGATATTGATCTGGGCCTGCTTTTGCCTCATGAGACAGCTGTGCAACTGCCGACTCTGGCTCTCACCCCCGCATGGCATGCGCTTAGAAAATTCATCGGCCGGGAAATTGATCTGATCAATCTCAGACTGGTCAGTACAGTATTCCAAAATGAAGTGATCAATACAGCCAGAATCATCCTGGATGGCGACACAGAGGCACGAGCGGTTTTTGAAATGCAAGCCCTGTCTGCGTATCATAAACTTTCCGAAGAACGAAAAAGCATTCTCGAAAGCTTTTTCCAGACCAAGCGAGCGTACAATGTATGAACGATACCATCATCAATAAAATCCAGAGTCTCCAGCGGTGTGTAGAGCGTGCCAGAGAAATCTACCTGAAAAATACAACCGATTTTCTTGAAAACCACGACGCTCAGGATGCCGCCGTCCTCAATATCATCCGGGCCTGCGAACTTGCCATCGACCTGGCCAACTACATCATCAAGGTGAGAAAAATTGGCATACCGACTTCTAGTTCAGAAAGCTATGATCTTTTGGCAAGAAAACAGATCATTCCATCTGATCTCGCAGAGAAACTGAAAAAAATGGTCGGCTTTCGCAACATTTCAGTGCATGAGTATCAGAAAATCGACTACGCCATAGTCATCAGCGTCATCGAAAAGGAACTCGGCGACCTGATCAGGTTTACAGACCGGATCATGGATCTCGACTGACCGCCCTCGCGGAGGGCACAACAGTCGCGCTGATCTTCTCCGCCAGGACCGCAAGCATCGCCTCATGCACGTCACGCTCAACCCGGGGAATCAGCCGGTAGAGTCCGAAGACGCGCGTCTCACGCCCCTGCCAGACTGCAATGATCCGGCCCGATGCGGTCTCGCTGACCCGAACGGAATACCCACCCGTGATCCCACCCTGCGGGCACCC
>JAKPMW010000141.1 GCA_029548715.1 Spirochaetota bacterium
TTGTGCAGACGACCCCCTACATCGGCCAGCCGGCCTACAAGGCCATGGGCAGCCGGATCGGTTACACCCTGCTTGTGGGTGTTTTTGTCGGTCTGGGCGGGATGCTGGGGTATGTCTCGTTTATCGTCGAGCTGATTCCCAAGGCGGTGCTGGCACCCATCCTCGTGTTTGTGGCTCTTGAGATCATCAGCCAGGCCTTCAGGGTTGGTGGTTCGCGCTATGCGCCGGCTGTCGCCTTCGCCTGCTTTCCCACGATATCCAATATGTTGACGATCAAGCTCAACAGCCCCGATTTTGCCTCGTCGGCCCAGGCCGCCCTGGCACATCTACCGGGCAAGGCCTTGCCCGAGATGCTGGTTGTCCTTTCACTCGGGAACGGGTTTATCATTACCGCCATGCTTTGGGGGGCGGCAGTCATCAAGCTGATTGACCGCAAGCTGCATCAGGCGGCCGCCTATTTTGTCACGCTTTCGGTACTGTCATTTTTCGGCCTGATTCACTCGGTCAACACCAACGGGAGCATGTACCTTCCCTGGACGCTGCCTTCCCCGCTCTACCAGATTCCCTACCAGTTCAGCGCGGCGTATCTTGTCCTGGCCATGGTGATCTTCGGGCTCTCGTATACCAAACAGAGTCGCGAGGCGTTCCCCGAGCACGGGCACTGACCGGACGGGCTGGACGCTGTTCCCCAAAAATGCCTTCCTGCAGGGATGCGGGAGGGCGTTTTTGTATCCAGGCGCTCCTGGCTGAGAGGATGAGGCCTTTTCGGCCCCTTTTCAGGCAGGCCGGGCGCATTTTGGCCGGATTCGGGCAGTTTTTTGGGGAGGTGCCATAAAAAGCGTTGACAGCTTGCGGGGATACGCGCTATACTTTACGAAATTTCCACGGAAATGGAAAATGAAGGGCAGCGATCGGCAGTTTCGGTCGTTTTCGATACAGGGAAGAGTGATGCATCTCGTTAGCTGGCAAAAAACCATGTGCAGGGCGGTGGTACCCGGATAAGGTCTGTACATCATCCTCTGGTGCTGCCGCTGATTTATGGCGGTTCCCCTGATTTTCCGTTCCTCCGTGATGGTGTGCGGGGCGAGCATGTGTGGCATTGTCGGGTATATTGGCGATAAAAATGCCAGGACCATTCTTGTTGAGGGACTCAAGAGCCTTGAGTATCGCGGGTATGACTCCGCCGGTTTTGCCGTCTTTTCGGCGGATGGCCGGCTTGAGCTCTGCAAGACTGAAGGCAAGATCAGTGCCCTCGAAAAAAAGGCCGCCGGCCTGACAGGGCACTATACCTGTGGAATTGCCCACACCCGCTGGGCCACCCACGGGGCCGCGACCGAGGTGAATGCCCATCCCCACATCTCCAGCGATGGCCGGATTGTGCTGGTGCACAACGGCATTATCGAAAACTATGTCAACTTGAGACGCCTGCTTGAGGCTGAGGGTGTTGTCTTTCGTTCAGAGACGGATACCGAGGTGCTTGCGCAGCTTGTGGCCAAGTTTTATGAGCCGGGCCGCCTGGTCGAGGCGGTGACCAGTGCCCTCAAGAGCGTCCAGGGAACATACGGGATCGCGGTGATGGCGACGGACATGCCAGGGACCATCGTGGGTGCCCGTAACGGGTCACCCCTTGTGGTGGGGATCGGTGAGGGCACATGGTGCCTTGCCTCGGACAAGAGCGCGCTTCCGGCTGAAGTCTCAAAGCTCTTCTATCTTGAGGATACCGAGCTGGTCTGCCTGGACGATGATGGCTACCGGACGATGTCCCTCGAAAATGTCGAGATCCGCAAGGAGGTGCTCGAGTTCCAGTACGAGATCGAGCATGCGGACAAAAACGGATACCCCCACTATATGCTCAAGGAGATTTTCGAGCAGCCCCGGACGATCGCGGATTGTTTCAGGGGGCGGATTCTTCCCGAGCAGGGGATGGTCAAGCTGGGCGGGCTGGCTGCGATCGAGGACCGCCTGCGTGACTTCTCCCGGATTGTGATTACCGCCTGCGGAACAAGCTGGCACGCGGCCCTGGTTGGCGAATACCTGATTGAGGAACTGGCCGGGATTCCGGTTGAGGTCGAATATGCCTCCGAGTTTCGCTATCGCAATCCTGTTATCGGACCGGAGACCCTGGTCCTTGTGATCTCGCAGTCCGGAGAAACGGCGGACACACTGGCGGCCCTGCGCGAGGCAAAGATGCGCGGAGCTACCGTGGCCGGGATTGTCAATGTGACCGGGAGCACCATTGCCCGTGAATCAGGCTGCGGGATCTACATTCATGCCGGCCCGGAAAAAAGTGTTGCCTCCACAAAGGCGTTTACCTCGCAGGTTACGGCCCTTGCCCTGATTGCCCTGCGGCTGGCCCGGATGTCGAAGATGTCCGGAAGCCAGGGGATGAGCTTTATCCAGGAGCTTATGAGACTGCCCGAAAAGATGGAGCGGGTGCTTGAGCAGGCCTCGGCCATCAGGGCCCTGGCTGACGAATTCAAGGGGCAGAGCAATTGCCTGTACCTTGGGCGCGGCTTTCATTTTCCCGTGGCTCTTGAAGGCGCGCTCAAGCTCAAGGAAGTCTCGTACATCCATGCCGAGGGATACCCGGCTGCAGAGATGAAGCATGGACCGATAGCCCTTATCGAAAAGGGGATGCCGGTGGTGGTGGTGGCCCCGCGCTACGGGGTGTACGAAAAGGTCATTTCCAACATTGAAGAGATCCGGGCGAGAAAGGGCAGGGTGATTGCCATTGCCACCGAGGGAGACGAAAGCATCCGGCGGCATGCTGATGTTGTCTTCCATGTCCCGGATGTGATTGAGCCGCTTTCACCCCTCTTGACCGTTGTCCCCCTTCAGCTTTTGGCCTACTACATTACGGTCGCCAAGGGCCTTGATCCTGATATGCCCCGCAATCTCGCCAAGAGCGTGACTGTGGAATGAATACGTTGATAACGATTACAACAACAAGATATCGAGAAAGGAGTGTGGCATGAGTGATATTGTCTGGATCATCATTTCGCTGTCGGCCCTGGCCGGCGGATTTCTGCTTCGGGTGCTGCTGGCCCGGCTGGGATTGTCCTCGGCCGAAGACAAGGCTGTGCAGATTATCGAAAACGCACGCAAGGAGGCGGATGCAACACGCCGCGAGGCCATCATTGAGACCAAGGACGCCATCCTGCGCGAGCGAAACAAGTTTGACAATGAGACCCGCGAACGGCGCATGGAAATCAAGAAGATGGAGGACCGGCTTCTCTCAAAGGAAGAAAATCTTGATCGCCGTCTGGCCGGACTTGAAAAGAGGGAAAAGACGGTGCAGCAGCGCGAGCAGCTGGCTGAAGAAAAAATCACCGAGCTTGAGGTCGAGCGGGGCAAGGTCCTGAAGACCCTTGAGACCATGTCAGGGATGACAGTCGAGCAGGCCCGGGAAATGCTGATCAATGACCTGCGCGAGGATGCCAGGCTTGAGGGCGCAAAATACGTCAACAAGATCGAGAGTGAAGCCAGGCAAAACGCCGAAAAGAAGGCGCGCGACATCATCATCACCGCGATCCAGCATTGTGTCCCCGAGGTCGTCGGCGAGGCCACGGTCAGCTCGGTCAGTCTTCCCAGTGACGAGATGAAGGGCCGGATCATCGGGCGGGAGGGACGCAATATCCGGGCTCTCGAGGTTTTGACCGGTGTGGACGTCATCATCGACGATACTCCCGAGGCGGTTGTGCTTTCGTGTTTCAATCCGGTTAATCGCGAGATTGCCCGGCTTTCGCTTGAGCGTCTGATCACCGATGGCCGGATTCATCCGGCCATGATCGAGGAGATCGTGACCAAGGTCCGCCGTGATGTCGACAAGATCATCGTCGAAGAGGGCGAGCGCACTGTCTTTGATCTCGGGCTGCACAGCATGCATCCCGAGCTGATCAAGGCGGTGGGCCGGCTCAAGTTCAGGACCAGCTACGGGCAAAACATCCTCAATCATTCACGGGCTGTGGCCAATATCTGCGGGATGCTGGCCGGTGAGGTCGGCGCGGATGTTCAAAAGGCGATCCGGGGCGGTCTGCTTCATGACATCGGCAAGGGAATCGAGATGGAAGGCGGCGGTGGACATGCCCTGATCGGGGCTGACCTTGCCCGGATGTACGGCGAGGATGATGACATCGTCAACATGATTGGGGCACACCATGGTGACAAGGAGCCGAGCTGTCTTGAGACGGTGCTTGTCTCGGCGGCCGATGCCATCAGTGCTGCCCGGCCCGGTGCACGAAAAGAGAGTCTTGAAGGCTATATCAAGCGGCTCGAAAACCTTGAAAAAATCGCCAACGATTTCAAGGGTGTCGAAAAATCCTTTGCCATTCAGGCAGGGCGTGAGTTGCGGATCATGGTCCAAAACGACCTGATCGATGACGAGGGTGCCCGGCAGCTGGCCCGGGACGTGGCCAAACGGATTGAACGCGAGATCAAGCACCCCGGGGTTGTCAAGGTCACGGTGATTCGTGAGACGCGGGTGGTCGAACACGCGTATTGATACGGGGCGGTTCCGGCAGGAGTGAGTCTGCCGGGGCCGCTTGTGTGTCTTTTTTCTGGAGCCATGCATGAAGATCATTGCCGTTGGGGATGTGGTTGGCCGGCCTGGGCGGCAGGCTCTGCTGTTGACCCTGCCGGAACTCGTCCGGGAACACGCCCCCTGCTTTGTCATCGTCAACGGAGAAAACGCTGCGGGTGGCTTTGGGATATCCGGACGGATTGCCGAGGCGTTTTTTTCCTGGGGGGTGGATGTGATCACCACGGGGAATCACGTCTGGAGAAACAAGGACGTTTTCAAGATCATTGAAAGCGAGCAGCGCCTGCTCAGGCCGCTCAACTATCCCGAGGGGGCGCCAGGGCGGGGCAGTGTCCTTGTCGAAAAGCACGGGATCAAGATTGGTGTGCTCAACCTGCTTGGCAGGGTGTTTATGGATCCGCTGGATTGTCCCTTCAGGGCTGCCCGCCGCGAGATCCATGCTCTCAAAAGGGCGGGGGCCAGGATCGTGATTGTCGATTTCCATGCCGAGGCTACCTCCGAAAAGGCCGCAT
>JAKPMW010000142.1 GCA_029548715.1 Spirochaetota bacterium
CTCTGGGCTTTCTCCTGACCGGAGGGGGTGTCCCCATGCTGCAGTGGGGTGACGAGCTTGACATCCGCTCGCCCGAGCCCCCGCTTGATCGGGATCCATCAACAATGGACTGGAGCATCGTCTCAAACAGGCAATCCGACCCCCAAAGCACATTCAGCATGGTGCGCAGTCTCGTCCGGCTTCGCCAGGCATGGCCCGAACTCCGCAGAGATCTTGATGGGGGCAGACCGGTTCTGCGCTGGATGAATGAGCGCGAACTGGGCTACTCCGCCTGGGTCAGACAAACGGTACCCAACCGCTTCTTTCTTGGCATGATGATCTACAACCGTGGAAGAAAGGAAGCGTCCCCCGAATTTGTCATGCCATTAGGGACAACACCGGATGGCCATTACCGGGGACGGGACATCCTGATGCCCTCAATGCAAACCGTGGTCGCCCGAATCAAGGAGGGCCGCCTGACCGATCTGACCCTGCCCGTCAAGGCCGAACGTGGCTTTCAGCTCTGGATCTTCGAACGCCTGACAACCAGCGAGTGACAACCGGGCCTCAGACAACCGTCATGCGTATCAGGGATACGCATGACGGCTTTGTAATATCCACGTTTCAACCATGCTGTCACATCTTTTATCGCCCCAGTGCAATACCGTGTTTTTTTCGGTAATCCGGGCAAAGATCCCGCAGGGATAATACCTAACTTCCTGTTTTTTTAGCAGTGGCATTATATATGTATTAGTTTCTGTACGCAGCAGCCCTGCCGGACGCACGCAAAAAAATCCCCCGGCCGCACAGCACCGGAGGACTGCGCACCCCCAAGGCAAACCCGGGGATGTCAATTGGTAATCAATCAGAGATAGAGGTTGGCCATCAGAAGAAGCGAGGTCAGGGTCACCTGGGCGTTCTGATTTTGTGCGCCGGCCACCTCGGCACCACGCTCGAAATTATGCAGGGTCCAGTAGAGGGAGACCGAGATGGAATCGTCCACAAAGTACTCGGCACCGAGTTTGAGGTTCCAGCCAACACCGCTGGTGGTGTCTTCAAATTTGGGGTGATCTCCGCTATTGACGTAGTTATAGGTCAATCCTGCACCACCGATCAGGTTGAGGTTGGGGATCAGGGGAAACCGGTAGTAGACATCCAGATCGACCAACCACTGGGTAATCGTTGCCGTTCCAGCAGGGTATGTGTTTACAGTACTATCGGGTAGTGTCACTGTATATTCATCATACGAAGAGCTTGTTTTGTCCATCAGGATCGCGTCAAGCCCAATACCGAAGTTGGACTCGTAAAAAAAGAGCTTGGCACCCAGGGAGAAGAGCCAGTCCGGATCGCTGTACTTGTACTGGGCCACAAAGCCGTTGTCGTAGGTCACCTCTGACCAGAGGGCGCGCCAAAAGCCCACGCCGACCGAGAGGGTCTTTTCGAGGGCATCCGCCCGCCAGTCACCCTTGCGTCTCTCGGACTGATAATCATCATCGTAGGCTGCAAGTGACCCGGCAAGCAATGCCACCAGCACCAGTGTTACGGCAAGAATACGTGTTTTCATGTTGTCAGACTCCTTCGATCTGTTCGAGCAATCCGTCCATCCGCGCACGCATGGACGGTATAAGCTACACCATCTCTCGCTTGATATTACCACATCCGGGCTGCAATTCAAGCCTGCAATGCGCGGGCAAGACCAATAATCTGGCGACCCATAGACATGCTGTGCTTTGTATCAGGCAGGCCATCCTCACGAAAAAACCGCCCCTTGCGAAGCGGTTTTTCGTATGCAGCATACACATCGGATCAGAAGCTGAGGTGGACACCGGCGATAATCGAATGAATTGTATACGTCTCTTCGCCAATTCCGGAGGCCCAGGTCTGCCACTTCCAGTCAAGGGTCACCGACCAGATCTCGTCGAGGAAATACTCACCGCCGATCTTGAAGTTGAAGCCGAGGTTGCCGATTTCAGAGCCCTTATTGAGCTCGTTACCACTCAAGTCCTTTTGTGTCCAGGTTACCATGTTGAAGGTAAACCCCGCCCCGCCATTGACCAGGAGCTTGGGTGTAACAGGAAAGCGGAAGAGCAGGTCAATATCGATCAACCATTTGATAAATGTCGTCTCAGTACCAGTTTCAAGGATATATGTGTAAAAACCTTGTCCAGTATATCCTTGAGTTACAGAAATATCGGTACTCCTCGCCGTTTCCATATCGAGAATGAGACCCTCAAACCCGATGCCCCAGTTGCTCTTGGGGAAGAAGTAGCGAACATTGAATCCACCAAACCAGGTAATCTCGTTGACACCCGGTTCCCAATCGACAGTCTGTCCAGCAGGATTGGTATAGCTGTACCCCAGGCGATGGGCCAGCTCAAGACCGAGGGACAACTGGCGGGACAACATCTTGTCCTTCCAGTTTCCGCCACCCGAGCTGCGACCGGGGGCATCAACATCATCTTCGTCAAACGCAGCACCAGCAGTGCCAAAGGCAAGCAGCAGGGCAAAAGCTGCCGCCGTCAGAGTAGTAAATCGTTTCACAGGAAAACCCTCCTTGATGGAATGGATGCGCAATTTGCAGCACGTTGGCCACAGATACAGCCAAAATCGCACGTACAGTGTAGTGTAACACTATTTTCGGAGATTTCTCATCAATTGTTTTGCACGGGGGAATGACCCGGAGACGCAAACACCCCGACCCTGAATGGCCGGAGTGGGGACGATGTATTCTGCACGTATCCGTCCTAACAACGAATGAGAGAGATGCCAGGGCAAATCCCGGATGGGTTGCCCCGGCAGGCGGGTCATTTCAGCGGACCACAACCGCATAGGCCCGTGAGTACTCGACAAACTCGTACAGATTGGTATTGAAGCTGACGAGCGAGGGGACCCGGTCCTTCCAGAGACAGGGAACCCAGGTACCGCTGATCTTGACACACCCGCCCACAAGCTCCTGTC
>JAKPMW010000153.1 GCA_029548715.1 Spirochaetota bacterium
CGGCGCAGATCGATTTTTTCACTGTTTCCGTCCGGCAGATAGCGGGCTCGTGCACCCTGCCGCAATACCCACCCCAGGGACAAGCGGCTGCTGGCGCCTGTCAGGGCCAGTCCGCCGGCAGCCTCCAGCACCAGCCGGGCATCCGTCCCGGCAGACCGGATCGTGCGCTCCAGCCCGCCCCAGAGAGCCAATCCGCCCAGGTCAAGCTGCCCCTGCAGGGCGAAGCCACTGTTTTCGGCCACGGAATACCCCGGGGAGAAGGGAATCGGCCCCATGTTGTGAAAGATGACGCTGACATGGCTGGAAAAGCGGGACCCGATCCCGGCACCGTAGCGGACGAGCGGGTAGAGAGTGCGTTCATCCCAGGTGGTCTGCAAGAGACCAAGTCCGGCATACAGCCAGGCTGCCTCCTCGTCCTGCCCAAAACGCAGCCAGGCACCCCCCGCAACGAGCCAGCCAGTCCCGTCCCGCCGTTCAAGCAGGGCACCATAGTCAAGACGCCCCCCAGCCCTCTGTCTCCAGCCCACGACAAGGCTCTGCAGGCTGTTGTCCGGATTGCGCGAAGACACATCATCCGGCTGGCGCGCAGTCTCGAGCATGACACTCGAAAAACCGAGGGCGAGATCCAGCCGGTCAGTTGCCGGTCCGATTGTTGTGCTGTTTGTCACCCCGGGCAAGCCATCCCCCCCTGTCCAGGCGGAGCCTTCATCGGCCCGAGCCCTGTTCCCCATAAAAACAACCAGCGCGAGGGCGGCACACAGCATTCCGAAACGGGATAGTTCCCGGGGCTTGCGTATCATGGTCTCAAGCATACCACATCCGGCCTGATCATCCGGGGCCCGACCGGGCCGTGATAGCCTGGCGGAATGCTTCAGCCATGGCATGCCGGGGTGCAGCCTGTCCGGTCCAGAGGACAAACTGCCTGAAAGCCTGGCGCATGAACATCTCGTCCCCCCCGATGACCCGGGCACCGGCTGCAGCCGCTTCACGCAAAAGACGCGTCATCAGGGGATTGTACACCAGGTCAAAGACCACATGCCGCGCGCCAAGCAGATCAGCCGGAACAGGTGTCCCCGAAATCTTCGGATGCATCCCGACGGGAGTTGCGTTGATGATCAGGGCATCCCGCTGTGCCAATCCCGAGCCGGCCAGATCGGGAAGAACATGCACCGGAACAGATACAACCGAACGGGCCGTGGACGCCAGTGCTTCGGCCCGTTCGGGGTTGCGCGCGACAATCCAGACAACCTCGGGTTTTCCCCGCCGCAAGGCGCCAAAGAGGGCGGCCCTGGCAGCCCCGCCCGCCCCAAGGATGACGAGATGCCGTCCGTCAGAGGCGACTTGCCAGGCCTCGAGGGCCCCCGAAACCCCGTCAATATCCGTGTTGTATCCAACAAGCCGCCCACCATCGTTGACCACAGTATTGACGGCCCCCATGCTGACAGCCAGCGGATCAACCTCATCCAGCAGGGAAAGCACTGTCTCCTTGTGGGGAATGGTGATCGAGAGCCCCCGTACCCGCAGGGTCCTGGCTGCCGCGAGACCGGCCGCGATATCGGGAACATCAAAGGCAAGGTAGGCGTAGTCCAGTCCGGCAGCCGCAAAACCCGCATTGTGCACCACGGGAGAGAGGGAGTGCCCGACCGGACTGCCGAAAATCGCACACAGGGCGGTAGATGCGGTTATCCCGGGGACGACAGAGAGAAGACCGCTCCCGGTCTGGTTCACTTCGCCGCCTCTTCGTCCTCGATAGCCGTGATCTTGGCGACCCTGGCGGCATGCCTTCCCCCTTCAAACGGGGTTGAAAGCCACTTGATGAGGCATTCGGTCACCTTTTCGATCCCCAATTTGCGGGCACCGAACGAGATGACATTGGCATCGTTGTGCAGGCGCGAGTACTCGGCGTCGTAGATGTCCTGGCAGAGGACGCAGCGCACTCCACGAATCTTGTTGGCGACAATGGATGCGCCGATCCCCGAGCCGCAGATGATAACTCCCCTGTCGGCTTCACCAAGGGCAACGGCCCTTGCGGCAGGCGCTATGGTGTCCGGGTAATCGACCGAGTCTTCGTTCATCGGGCCGAGGTCGCTGACCTCATACCCGCTGTTTTTCAAAAACCTGACAAGCTGCTCCTTGAGCTGGACGCCTGCGTGATCGCTGGCCAAAACTATTTTCGTCTTCATGGATGATCTGCCTCGTTAGCTGGGTTGCAACACAAACACCCGCGATTTTAGCACTAAAAGCCATCGGCGTCAAGAGAAACACGCGAAATGGGATGGGACGATGCAGGCGGGAATGAAACACACCCGGTTTCAAACCCGCCCCTATGGTGCTATACTCACAAGCATGAGAACCCTTACTTGCATCCTGCTTGGAATGATGATTCCGCTTTCGGGCAGTGCGTATCTGTCGTACCGCATCCTTCCTGCCTCGGGCACAGCCAGCCGGGGCGATTCCTCACGGCACCTCTTCGATATCCTGATGACGAGGACAGCACAGCCCGGCGATTGCAGCCTCTCCTCACTCCGCCTGGACGGTGGTCCGGCAGCCGGAAGTCTGCTTTCGGCGGCTTCTCTCTGGCTTGTCACCCCATCCGGCGAAACCCGGCTCTCAACCGCCCTGCCGGATTCATCCGGCGGGCTGCGCTTCGTCCTTG
>JAKPMW010000183.1 GCA_029548715.1 Spirochaetota bacterium
CGAGGACCCGTGCCGGTTGTTTGTGCGCTGGGTTCTCCCCCTGGCATCCATTCCCCTGGTTTCAGCGCTGATCGGGTTTACCCTGGTCGCGCCTGCCTTCGTCACACTTGTACCCGAATTTGCCATCCGTCTGCACAATGGACTTGCCTATGGCCTGATGCTGACCCTGGTGTCGATGCTGAGTGTATATGTGGCAGCGTTGGCCCACAGCATGACAGTGCAGGCGCTTGGAGGCAAGGGTCGGTATGGGCTTTCGCTTGAATTGTACGCCCGCTCATGGACCCCTGTCTGGCTTGGCGGAATCCTGTATCTGGTGCCTTCGCTGGGCGGGTTTTCCCTTGTGGCATCGCTGGTTTCCCTCTGGCTGCTTTTTCGCGGGGTGCAGGCAGTGTTGGGGCTCAAGGGGCGCAAGGCCCTTGAGCAGACCGCGCTGGCTGCGGGGATCATCTTCGTGCTCTATCTTCTGCTCTACCTCGTTGTGTCGGCCGTTTTGCGCGAGGTGTTTTCAGGCGGAGTCTTTTTGCAGTAAGCCCAACGTGAACCACTTTGGGTGTGCGTTGATTGAGTATGTTTGTCAAACATGAATCTGATGGAGTGACAGAATGCTTCGACCTGCTGATTTTTACACGATGCTGCGCGAACGCGGCATCGACCTGTTTGCCGGAGTGCCGGATTCCCTGCTTGCCAATTTCTGTGCCTACGTGACCGATAACGCATCCGCTGAAGAAAACATCATCACCGCCAATGAGGGGGCTGCCGTAGCCCTGGCCTGCGGACACTATCTGGCGACAGGACGACCGGGATTGGTCTATATGCAAAACTCGGGGGAGGGAAACGCGGTGAATCCGCTCCTCTCCCTTGCTGATCCGGACGTGTACGGGATTCCTCTTCTTCTTGTCATTGGCTGGCGGGGGGAGCCCGGAGTGCACGACGAACCCCAACACGTCAAGCAGGGCAAGGTTACGCTTTCCCTGCTTGAGACAATGGGCATTCCGTATGAGGTGCTGCCCGACGAGGCTGATGCGGCCAGGGCGTCACTTGAGCGCATGCTTGCGACTGCGCGCGACAAGGCCTGCCCTGTTGCCCTGGTTGTCAAAAAGGGTGTTTTTGACAAGTACAAGCTGCAAAAGGTTGAACAGACCTCGTACGAACTGGATCGCGAAGGAGCAATCAAGCTGGCAGTGGACCAGCTTGGTTCCCGGGATGTGGTTGTTTCGACGACAGGGAAAACCTCGCGTGAGCTTTTTGAGTATCGTGAAGCCCTCAGGCAGGGTCATGGGAGTGATTTTCTGACGGTCGGTTCGATGGGGCATGCGATTCAGATTGCTCTCGGGATCGCTTTGGCAAAAAAGGACAGGCAGGTGTATTGCTTTGACGGAGATGGTGCAGTCCTGATGCAGATGGGATCACTTCCCGTGACGGCCTCGCTTCCCGCCAAAAACCTCAAGCATGTTGTGTTCAACAACGGGGCTCATGACTCGGTCGGGGGGCAGCCCACTGTCGGGTTTGAGATTGATCTCTGCGGGATCGCCCGTGCCAGCGGGTATCGCTGGGTCGAATCGGCCGAGACCAGCGCTACCATCCGTGAGTCGATGGCCAGGCTGCGCGCCGCCGAGGGTCCGGCTTTTCTCGAGATACGTGTCAACAAGGGTGGCCGCGACGATCTGGGGCGACCGACAACGACGACTGTCGAAAACCGCGATGCCTTCATGAAGTTTCTTGCGGAATGAGCAGACGGCCTGCACTTGGCAGGAGTGTGTGACTGGTGTACCATGGATGAGGCTGTTCGTCATTGCGATGAACAGCCTCAGTCTGTTCGGGGATGTGACAAACCAGAGAGTGACATGAGGGCGGGTATATGCGTACACGAGAAACCAAAGCAGCACCCAGGGTGGAGCCGGTCCGGGTCCCCCGCTTCTGGACGGCGGTCGTCCTGATCTGGCTGCTGTCTGTCCTGCTGCGGATTCTTTCGCTGGCGGCCTTTGGTGACGGGACCCCTGCCGGGGAGCAGGGCGCACAGATGGTGATTCATACCCATGACTCGGGGTACCATGGATACCAGGCGCAGGCTTTTTTGGGACAGGCCGAACCGCGTGGGCCGTATACCCTTGCAGCGGTGCTTCCCGCGGTTCTTTCGCTGGTTACGCCCCTGTCTCTCGATGTTGTGCTGTTTTTTCTTCCGGTTTTGCTGGCCCCGCTTGTCGTCTTCCCCATGGCGTGGCTGGGACGGCGCTGGATCGCTGATCTGCCCGCCCTGGGGCTTGCACTGGTCTCGTCATTTCTGGCCGGCCTGTACCAGCGTTCGCATGCCGGATATTATGATACGGATATTTTGAATGTTTTTTTCCCCTTGATGATTGTTGTCCTGTTTGTCAGGATGGCCGAGGATGTGCGCGTCCGCTGGCTGGTCTGGGCGGTGGTGCTGGCCCTGTTGTATGACTGGTGGTATGGTTCGGCCCGGGCCATGCTTTTTGCCCTGGCAGGAGGGCTGTGTGTCCACACCCTGCTGTATGCCCGGACGCTTCCTTCCCGCTGGCAGGCCCTCATTGTGTTCGGTCTGGCGGTTGTGCCACTGCCACCGGCAGTCAGGCTTCCCGGCTTGCTCTTGCTTATGCTGGCGCTGCATGTTGTTTTGCCCCGCCTCACGCCCGGATACAAGCCCGCAGCGTGGCTGGCACGGCAGACCGTCCTCTGGCTTGCCCCGGTAGCCCTGCTCGTTTTTGCCTGGCTGGCTGCCGGAGGGGCTGCCCAGATCCAGAGCCAGGTCGCAACCTATCTGGGAAAGACGCCGACCATTGATGTCCAGTCCGCAAAGGGCACACTCCACTTTGCGGCAGCCACGGGAACGATCGTCGAGTCCACCGGAGTCTCGGCCAGCCTGTATGCAAAGACCTTTGCCGGGCAGGTGCTGCTGGGCTGGATTTCGCTGGCGGGCCTTGCTCTCCTTCTCTGGCGGGTGCGGGATGCCATCCTGCTTCTGCCGCTTGTGCTTATGGGGTTGATCGGGTTTTCTTCAGGGATCCGGTTTGCCATCTATCTGGCGCCGGTTGCCCTGCTCGGGTTTGCCTGGGGTGTCTATCAGCTTGTCCGGCGTCTGGCCCCCCGTGACATGAATCTCCCGGGCCTGATCTGTCTGGTGTTTCTCCTCGCTCCGGCCTGGTTTCATGGGGGCGAAGTACTGCGCTGGAACCGGCAGGTCGCCCTGCCGGTGTTTGATGCGGGACAGGTTGAGGCCTTGCGGGCAGCCGCACAACGTGACAGCGGTGCGTCGCGCTGGGCGTTTGCCTGGTGGGATTATGGCTGGCCGCTCTGGCATTATGGCCAGTGGAAGACCATTGTTGACAACGGTACCCATGGTGATGCCGACAGCTATCTTGTTTCCCGGGCAATCAGTTCGACGAACCAGGCTGAGCTGGCCGGGCTGGCTTTGCTGACAAGCGGGGAAAAAGCGCGTCAGCCTGGACAGCAGGCCATCAGCGGACTTTTGCAGCGCTATGGGGAGATTGACGGCATCATGTCGGCCGCAAGGGGATTGAATCAGACAAATACGCATGGTGCATTGGTTGCGGCTTCTTCCACGATCGTGTTTCCCTGGCAGATGCGCTATCTCTTTTACACTATTGACAAGTTTTCCCGGCGCGATCTTGCAACAGGCCGTCTGCAAGACGACAAGGCTGTCTGGATGCTGGGGAGGGTGATTGAGCGCAAGGGAGAGCGGGTGACTGTTGCCCAGACACTGGCCCCGCGTGTGACCTCCGCTCGCCCCCGGTTTGTCGTTGACGAAACCAGTGGTCTGGTCGAGATGCATGAGGGAAAGACCCGGCTTTCGCGTCTGGTTCGTGTTTCCTGGCAGGCGGGAAAACGGATTGTCAGCGAGAGGCTGTACCCCGCCGGGGACCAGCTGACCCTTGTCGAGGATGAACATGGCGTGATCCTGATGCATGAGCGCTATTACCATTCCAATTACGTCCAGATGGCACTTCTCGGGAGGGTCGATTCCACACTGTTTGACGTAGTGTATCAGGGCAGTACATTGCTGCTTGCAGAAACCCGGGTTGCGGGGCGATAATCAGGGAGAGATGTCAGGGAGGGACTATGGCTGCAATCACATTGCATGGAAATCCGATTCACACGAGCGGGAATCTTCCTGCCGTGGGGGCAAAGGCTCCGGCCTTGATTTTGACCGACAGCGAGCTGGCAGATCGCCGGCTTGAAGAATTTGCGGGAAAGACGGTCGTACTCAACATTTTCCCCAGTCTTGATACCCCGGTCTGTGCTGCCTCTGTCCGGCGCTTCAATGCCGAGGCTGCTGCGAGGCCGGATGTGGTTGTCCTCTGCATTTCGCTTGATCTTCCTTTTGCTCACAA
>JAKPMW010000203.1 GCA_029548715.1 Spirochaetota bacterium
AGAGTCGATGATGCGCCAGAAAAAAAGCCCGATCTTTCGCGGGAGCGTTCGTTGCGGGCCCGTCTAACGGATCTACAGTTTCGGGTGACACAGGAATGTGGTACTGAACCACCTTTTGCCAATCCGTATTGGGACAACAAACGGGCCGGGATCTATCTGGACGTTGTATCTGGTGAACCGCTTTTTGCCTCGCTGGACAAATTCGATTCAGGCACCGGCTGGCCAAGTTTTTCACGCACCCTTGTCAATGCGCCAGTCGAGGAGCGGCTGGATGCATCCCACGGGATGCAACGCGTTGAAGTGCGCAGTTCGTCATCAGGGTCACATCTCGGACATGTTTTTGACGATGGTCCCCGGCCAGAGGGGAAGCGCTACTGCATCAACTCTGCTGCTCTCCGCTTTGTCCCCCTTGAGCGCCTCGAAGAGGAAGGGCTGGCCAGATATCTCCCCCTGTTTGGTTCGGCCCTGTCTCCGGATCAGGTTGCGCCCACGCCTGCAGGTGTTTGCGGAGATGTGAGGGAGACGGCCATTCTGGCGGGCGGATGTTTTTGGGGAATGCAGGGTATTTTGCGCTCGATACCTGGTGTCATTGCGACCCGGGTTGGATACACAGGGGGCTGGCTTGAGTATCCTGCGTATGAAGATCTGCATGATGGCGGGAGCGGACATGCAGAGGCAGTGCGGGTCGAATTTGATCCTGGTCGCCTTTCATACGAGGCTCTCCTTGAGTGGTTTTTCCGCATGCATGACCCGACGACCCGCAACCGGCAGGGAAACGATGTGGGGACTCAGTATCGCTCCGCAATCTTTGTCCTCTCGCAATCACAAAAACAGACCGCCGGACGGGTCAGGGAACGGGTCAATGCAACCGGGCGCTGGGCCGGGAGAGTTGTGACTGAGATTGTGGATGCTGGACGGTTTTGGGATGCCGAGGAGTGGCATCAGGATTATCTTGCCAGGCACCCTGGCGGGTATACCTGTCACTGGGTGCGGCCTCTCGAAATACAGCCGGCCCAGTAGTCCCGGCGAAAATCCTGCAGGGATATGCACACCTGCCTGATTGTATGGCAGCGGGGATGCGGGTGCTGAGGTCAGGTTGTGCGGCTTTCAGGCAGTGGGCAGTCCTTCCACTTTCCTTCGGGAAGATCAGCCAGAGCATAATCACCAAAGCGGGAGCGGTGCAGGGCGCTGACGGTGTACCCGCAGGCCGCAAACATGCGTTTAACCTGGTGAAAGCGGCCCTCGCGCAGGGTCAGGTCGGCGCTGTAGGGGCCGGTAATCACCAGTTCAGCCGGGAGGCAGGGTTTTTCGTCCTTGGGGTCAAGGCGCAATGTGCCGGAGGCGAATTTTTCAACCAGTTTCGGCTCAAGGGCGGGCCCTGCCGGATCAAGGGTCACATGGTAGAGCTTGTCCACATCATGCTTCGGAGATGCCAGTAGATGAACGAGAGGCATCATGTCCGTCACCAGCACGATCCCCGTTGTATCCTTGTCAAGGCGACCTATGCTTGTGGGCACGGGTGTGCGCCGTCGCCAGGTATCCGGTAACAGGTCATAGATCAAATCGCCTTCGCCGGCCTCGTGAGAGCAGACATACCCGGCAGGTTTATGGAGCATGATAAAGATTCCAGCGGGATGATCAAGTGCCTGGCCATCCAGTCGGACCTCGTCAGGGCGGGCCTTGAGGGCTCCATTGGTAGCCGGTTTTCCCTGTATCGTGACCCGACCGCTTGTCAAAAGGGCACGGGCGGTACTGCGGGTGGCATACCCGAGGTTGGAGAGGATTCGGTCGAGGCGCAGGGCGGGTTGTGCTTTCATCAAAAAAACATAGCACCATCGGGCGGGAGAGTATATTCCATTATCAGGCAGGGGATGACGCACATTCAGGCATTTTTGGTGAACACTCCCGGGCCAGGCATGTGG
>JAKPMW010000207.1 GCA_029548715.1 Spirochaetota bacterium
TTCTGGCCTCCCGGCTGGACCAGGCGCGCATTCTCCTGATCAGCGAGCGGGCCCTGGCCCTGACCGGCGATTAGGCTCCCGCGTGAAAGAGCGGGGTGCCTTCGCCGCCTCTTAACCCAAAACGACAAAGGGGGTGATCCAACAGCGGACAACCCTCCTTGATTGTCCGGCGCGCCCTCCCGTCCTGCCCGGGGCTTGAACGGTCGGATCCTCAGCCCGTTTCTTCCACACCCGCAAGCGAAAGAATCGGATCATTCAAGACCCGGCCCCGCTGCCTTCGAGGAAGGGTCATCGCGAGGCACGGCGCTCTGCGCTTCGGCATCTCCCCCCAACGAAACAAACGAAATGAACGAAATAGCCCAAATAAGAAACGCGGGAGGTGAAGCGGAGACAAACCGATCCGCCTTTTCTTTGTTGGCTTTTCTTTTCGCAAGACCTGAATCCGGAATCCCTGCCGCCCCGCGGCACACTGGCCACTGTCCACCAGCCACTTTCTTTAGTCCCTGCCTCGGCGCTCCGTGAGTCTGGGCAAATATAATAAAACGTTCTTGACAATTACTCAATGTGTTGAGTAAATTAACTCACAGTATTGAGTAAATTATCAGATGGGTGGCCGTGTATAAACGCCCGATATATACTGTGGTCGCAAAACGGCTCGGTGAGCCGAGGCGTTTTATTCAGGTGCTTGCAGGACCACGCCAGGCGGGAAAGACAACCCTCGCCCGCCAGCTCCTCGCGGACTTTAAAGGTCAGGGGCACTATGCCACCGCAGATGAACCCGTTCTTAAGGACCGGGTCTGGATCGAACAGCAGTGGGAAACGGCCCGCTTTGGGGTCCGAAAGAGCGGGGGAAAGACCGCAGGCCTCCTGGTCCTGGACGAGGCGCAGAAGATTTCCGCCTGGTCGGAGACGGTCAAGCGTCTGTGGGATGAGGACACGGCCGCAAGGATGCCATTGCATGTGATCCTTCTGGGTTCTTCCCCCCTGCTGGTACAGCGGGGCCTGACGGAAAGCCTTGCGGGAAGATTCGAGACAATTTCTGTGTCTCACTGGTCTTTTTCGGAAATGAAGGAGGCTTTCGGATGGAGCCTGGACCAGTATCTCTTTTATGGCGGCTACCCGGGGGCGGCGGCACTGATCGGTGACCATCAGCGGTGGAAAAGTTACATCCTGGAGTCACTCATCGAAACGACCGTCTCGCGTGACGTTCTTCTGATGACGCGTGTGGACAAACCAGCCCTGTTAAGGCGACTCTTTGAGCTGGGCTGCAGCTATTCCGGGCAAATACTCTCGTACCAGAAGATGCTTGGGCAACTGCAGGATGCCGGAAATACGACTACGCTGGCCAATTATCTGCATCTGCTTGCCGGTGCGGGACTGGTGACGGGCCTCTCGAAGTATTCGGGCCAGAAGGTCCGGCAGAGAGCATCGAGCCCGAAATTGCTTGCGTGTAATACCGCCTTGCTGTCGGCGATGACGCACCTGACCTTTGATGAGGCACGACGGGATCCCGAGTACTGGGGGAGGATTGTCGAGACAGCTGCGGGGGCTTCTCTGGTCAATAGTCTGGTGGGACGGGACATTCATGTGTATTACTGGGCTGCGGGGAATCTCGAGGTCGATTATGTGCTGCAGCGGGGAAAGGATCTTGTGGCCATCGAAGTCAAAAGCGGGCGGCTGAAAACGACCCTTCCCGGCATGGCGGCCTTCACCACGGCAAACAGGGTCAAGAAAGCCCTGCTTGTCGGTGCCCAGGGGATACCGCTGGAGGACTTCCTGTCAACGGACCCGGAGGCGTGGTTCAAAGAATGAATGCGGCCTTCATGGCCTTGCGGCTCGTTGCTTGCGGCGCTTTTCTCTCCCTTGCGCCCCTGAACCCGTGAACCTATGAACCAGTATTGAAGTGAAGCGGGTCACCGGTTGCCCACTCCCGCTTTGCGTTCCCCGTCTTGCACCTGTCTTTGCATCGAACCCATGGAACCAACGAACTGCCTCTATCCTGCACCCCATGCATCAAAATCTGTTGATAACCGCCTCCGGCTCTGCTATGTGAATACAAAATTTGACGGTGCATCAAACGATATGAAGCATCCCAACGCAAGAGCCCGGGTCGATAGAACATCGATTCGGGTGTTTTTATATAAATTTCAGTCACATCGAACATTCGCCGGGCAGCCGAAAACCGCTCCGGATCCGGTTCTGAGCGGCAGGCTTTTTGCACGGTCTTTCCGGGGAATCGAGAAGCCCGAATAGGACCCTGAACGAAACGGGATCTGAACTGCGGTGTCTGCCTGGTACCAAACAACCCCACACCTCGCGCATCTGAGAGAAACAAACGGCCTCAAAAAAATTCCCTCTCCCCCGGCGGGA
>JAKPMW010000455.1 GCA_029548715.1 Spirochaetota bacterium
CTCCGAGGAAGACGATGCCGTGGACGAATCAGACGCTGTACTGCTTTCGGATCCTGCCGAGCTGGAGGATGGCACGGAAGACAGCACGCTCGCAGAGGACCCGCTGGAGTCGGAGGATGAGGCCAGGCTTGCGGGACTTGATGACGAAGATGTCTCCTGGCTGGATGTGGCGGAGACGGACTGGCTGGAGACTGTTCCCCATGAAGACTGGAATGAGGACGATGAATATCCGGGCAGGACTGGTTCGTCGGTATCGTGGTCGATTGCCAGACAGCCGAAGATCATACCCTGGATGGCAAGGGCGACAGCGAGGTGAGGCATGCGCAGGGATGGCATTGGTTCCTCCGGATAACAATGGTCTCTGTGAAGTATAGCACAGCAGGGATGATCGTCACTTTGCATGCAATGACCCGCCCGGGGCCGGGCGGGTCTGGAGGATGACTCGATGATATACTCCGGAATTACTTTTTGCGCTTGATGGCCAGGATCAGGTTTGAGCTGCCCTTGATATGGTCGTAGCCATAGCTGAAGGCGAGTTTGCCCTTTGATTTTGCCTGCATATTGGTCAAGAGTTCGCGCTGGAAGTAGTTGGAGAAGAGGGCGATCGGTTTGTCGTAAAATCCGTAATATTCGACTTTCCAGGTATCGTTGAGGAAAAAGCGCTGCGGGACCGCTGAGTCATCCTGGAAGATATAGTCGCTCTTGTCCAGGATCAGGCTGCGGATGCGCGAAAAGAAGTCCTTGTGCATCAGGAAGGATGCCGACTTGGCCATGGTTGTGGTGGCGGGCAGGGCCCGGGTAAATTTTTCGAAGTTGTCGTTGTTTTTGAGGCCTGAATCGGAGATGTCGAGGGAGAAGTAGCGGACCCGCTTGAGGGCAGAGGCCTGGACCGTGGTGCCGCTTTCGGCAGTAGCGGGTTTGACCCTGAAGGTGTACTCGACGCCGGGGACGAGGCGCCTGTTTTTCGGGTCGTAATTGGTCACGATGCTTCCGTTTGTATCGATGCTGATATTGCGTCCTCCGACGACTTCCATTCCGGCCCGTGTCAAAAAGTACATCAGGATTCCGGACACGCTGGAGTATGAGGTCTCGGTCACCTGGACTTCCATATGGAGTGTCTGGAAGAAGTTGAGGACAAGAATATCGGAGAGGGCGTTTTGCAGACGACCGAGTTCCTGCATCTGGCGGGCAAACTGGTCCCGCTCAGGGCGCGGGATCCGGCCTGCGGGTTCCATCCCGAAGAGGATGTAATCTTCGGCCTGGGGGAAGAAGGCCAGGGCATTGAGGACATCCGGGCCGCTGAAGGGATAGAAGAGAGTCCTGGGCATGTCCGGGCGCACCAGATTGGTGGCAGCCCAGCCCTTGATCAGGTCGAGATTGGGCTGCTGGGTCCGCTTCCAGACCTGGTTGAAGGCATTTGTCCAGGCAATGTACTGGGGGCTGGCAGCCGTTTGTGCAAAGACGGAGTTGGTCGGGAGCTGTATCCCGCCAAGAAGGTTGGCCGTATCCCGGATCAGGGGATCGACGCTGACGGATGGGGCTGTTTGTGTGCCCTGGCCCCCGGTGCTGCCTGTGCCGCAGGCAGTCATGGCAAGGAGGGTGAGGCAAAAAATCAGTGCAAGGATTCGGTGCATGTGATGGTCTTCCATTTTACGACAGGGATGCGCGGGCCGGGCCCGCACCGCAAAACTATTGCCGCTACCGGGGGTGGTCAAGTGGCAGGGCTGTGCCTGGTGTGTGCGTGAAGAGCAGGTAATCCCCATGCAGGCTTCGTTCCCTTGCGGGGCTGTCCCGAATGTCTTTTTCAATGTTTTGCTGGTGTGTCAGGGGCAAGGCCAGCCTGGTAGGACAGACGCAGGCGACTTTGACTCCGTTTATGCCTATAATTCCTGTAGGAGGTGAGGGTATGGCAACGAGCAATTTGCGCGAGATCGCAGTTGGGGGGATGCATTGTGCCTCCTGTGTCGCCCGGGTGGAGGCGGCGGTGCGATCCGTGCCCGGAGTCGAACAGGTCTCGGTCCATCTCATCAGCGGCAGGGCCTGGGTCAGGCTGCAGGACGGTGCGGAGAGTGAGCCCGTCGCGGAGGTGATCCGCTCGCTTGGCTTTTCGGCCGGCCCGGCCGGGACGTCTGGCGCGAACGACCTGGGTGCGGCGGAAGGGGAGCGGCGTGCCAGACTGCACCTCGTTGTGGCCGGGGTCTTTGCCCTGCCCCTTGTCCTGCACGTCATGTTCACCCACCTTGCCGGGCTCTCGCTGGGGTGGGCCCCGGCTGTGGAGGCCCTTGTCCAGTGTGTCCTGATGCTGCCGGTGCTCTGGGCTGCCCGTGATATCATCCGTGCCGGCTGGCCCGGGATTCTTCGTCCAGCCAGGGCAGGGATGGACAGTCTGGTGACCCTGGGTACGCTGGCGGCAGTGGGCTACAGTCTGGCTGTTGCCCTTCCGCTCTGGCTGGACGCCGGGGCCTGGGCGGGGCATTGGCATGGCCCGGGTCATGCGATGCCCGAATTGTATTTTGAATCGGCAGCCGGGCTGCTCTTTTTCATCCTTTTCGGGAGGCGGCTTGAAGCCGGGGCCAAGCGCAAGACGGCCGAGGCGGTTTCGGGGCTGGGCCGGCTGATGGCTGGCACGGCAGTCCTGGTGGACGACGAAGGCCGCACCCGGACAGTCGCGGCCGAATCGCTTTTGCCGGGAGACCGTATCCTGGTGCGGCCGGGCGAGCGGATTTCTGCAGACGGCGTGATTGAAGACGGATTTTCGGGGGTCGATGAATCACTCGTTACGGGGGAGAGTCTGCCTGTCGCGCGCAAGCCGGGCGATGCGGTTGTCGGAGGGAGCCTCAACGGTGAGGGCGCACTGCGTGTGCTTGTGCGTGCCACGGGGGAAGAGAGTGTTTTGGCCGGAATCGTGCGTCTTGTCAGGGAGGCACAGGGTACCCGGGCGCCTGCGCAGGTCTTGGCGGACCGGATTGCGAAATATTTTGTCCCCGTTGTGCTGGGTCTCGCCCTCGGCAGCGGGATCCTCTGGATCGTTGCGGGTGGGGACGAGGTGATTGCGCTGGCGAGGACGGTTGCCGTGCTGGTGATTGCCTGTCCCTGTGCGCTCGGTCTGGCTGTGCCGGCTGCCGTGATGGTGGCCGGGGGGCTGGGGGCCCGGATGGGGATTGTTGTCCGGGATGCAGCCGCCTGGGAGCGGGCCGCGAAAGCGGACACGATTGTGCTGGACAAGACCGGAACCGTGACGCTGGGAAAGCCGGGGATCGGAAGCGTCAGGACGCTTGAGGGTGTTGATGAAACCCGTATCAGGGAGATGGTTGCTGCCCTTGAGCGTGCCTCGAATCATCCCCTCGCGAGCGCCTTTATGGCAGGCCATGACGCTGGAAGACTGCCGGAGGTCAGCGGGATGCGGGCCCTGCCCGGACTGGGCCTTGCCGGCGTGGTCGGGGGGCAGGCGCTTGCAGTCGGGAATGAACGGATTTTTGGCTGGAATCAGGCTCAGTCTGCAAACGGGCCCGGCAGCGGTGACGGAAGCCATGTTGCCTCAGGTTTGGGCGAGCCTGCCGGCTTGTCCGGGCCGGCCGCTGTTCCGCATGCTGACCTCAAGGCGGCAGGGGCCGAGTTCGAGCGCTCAGGTGCCAGCCTCGTCTGGGTTGTCCTCGCCGGGCAGGTGGTTGCCGTCTACGGCATCTCGGACAGGGTCAGGCCGGACGCGGGGGCGATGGTCGCGGCGCTCAGGCGAAAGGGAATGCGGGTGATCCTTGCAAGTGGCGATCACGCGGTCTCAGTTGGGGGAACAGCCTCCGAACTGGGGATTGACGAATGGTACGCGGGATTGTTGCCTGGCGAAAAGGCTGACCTGATAGACCGGCTGACAGGCGAAGGTCGGCGGGTGGTGATGATGGGCGACGGGATCAATGACGGTCCGGCCCTGGCGAAGGCGTCAGTGGGTGTGGCGCCGGGACACGGGACGGATCTGGCCCGTGTCAGCGGTCAGGTGATCCTGCCCGGCGGGGATCTGGGCTCGCTTTTGAGGTTTTTTGCGCTGGCCGGGCAGACCATGCGCACGATCAGGCAAAACTTTTTCTGGGCCTTCGCCTACAATGTGCTGGCGATACCGGTAGCGGCCGGAGCGCTTGTGCCCTTTGGAGGGCCGGCACTGGACCCGATGCTGGCCGGGCTGGCCATGTCCCTTTCTTCAGTTTCGGTGCTGGCCAACTCGCTCCTGCTCAGGATGCCCGGGGCCCGCAGGGCAGGTCGATGGTAAAGACCGTCCCCTCGCCCGGATTGGTGGTAAACGAAAGACTTCCGTGGTGGGCCTGGATGATCCCGTAGCTGACCGAGAGCCCGAGGCCTGTCCCTGTTTCGCGGGTCTTGGTCGAAAAAAAGGGATCGAACACGCGGTCGTGGACTTCGTCGGGGATGCCGCCGCCCCAGTCGCGGACGGCCAGGCGGACCCAGCCATCCCGCACGGGATGGAGGGTGCATGAGACAAGAACATGCTTTTCGGGGGACCACTCGGGGAAGCGGTCGTTCAACGCGTCCCGCGCATTGATGATCAGGTTGAGCAGGACCTGGGCGATCTCTTCACCGCGGCAGAGGATGGGCGGAAGCCCGGGACTGATGTCCACATCCAGGCGGATTTCACTTTTTTCGAGGATCTTGCTGCAGAGCAGGCTGATGCGCGAGATGATCTCGCTGACCTGATAGGGTCGGGCAGGGGTATGCTCCTGGCGGGAAAAGGCGAGCAGGCTGCGTACGATCCGGCTGATCCGCTCGCCCTCGGCGATGATTTCCGCAGAGTATGTGCGCAGGGTTTCGCAGCCCTCCGGCATCCGGTCCTGAATCAGCTGGGCATAGTTGATGATCCCGGTCAGGGGATTGTTGATTTCATGGGCTACGCCTCCGGCCATGATTCCGATCGATTC
>JAKPMW010000222.1 GCA_029548715.1 Spirochaetota bacterium
GATCAGCGAAAGCATGAAGCCGGTCGCCATCCCGATCGCGTCCATCAGGGAGGGAAGCGGTGAGTGCCGCGATGCAAAAGCCTCTGCCCGGCCCAGGATAATGCAGTTCACAACAATCAGGGGAATGAAGATTCCCAGGGCCTCGGCCAGACTGGGCAGCCATGCCTGCATGGCCAAATCCACGATCGTCACAAACGAGGCGATGATCACAATAAAAACCGGTATCCGGACTGTTCCCGGAACAAGCGAACGCATGAGGGAGATGACCAGGTTTGATCCCATCAGCACAACAAGGATTGCAAGGCCCATCCCTATCCCGTTGATCACCTGGGTGCTGACAGCCAGGGCAGGACAGAGACCGAGCATGATGACAAATACCGGATTTTCCTTAAAAATACCCCGTCGAATATGGTTCATGGGAGTCTCCCCGCCTTTGTCAGCATGGCACGCCCGGCCGCAATCGATACCGCAAGCTCCTTTTCGAGCTTTGAAAGCGCTGCATTGGTCAGCAGGCTTGCGGCTTCAGTCTGTGAAAATATGCCCGCCCGAAAACCCTGAACAGGCATAAACGCCTCGTTTGTTGCAAGCGGTATCTCAAGCAGGCGCGTCTCGTGGAGTCGTCCCTCGGGTGCAGCGAATCCGGCCAGGGCCAGATAGTTTTTTCTGGCCGCGGCATCCCGAAGCACAATCTTGAGGACGTATCCACTGGTCTGCCCGAACCAGCGGACATCGAGACACTCCCGGACAGCTTCGTGGGGAGGAAGTCGAACCGGCTGATAGGTCTGTGAGTAGGGAACAAGCGCCAGATCGGCTTCGGGGACGTCGAGGCGGACATACTCCCGCTCGGAAACCACGGCCGCCATGCAGAGGGCAGCATAGGCTGCATCCTTGATGGCGACAGAGGTCACCGTTGCTCCGCTGACACAGTCGGTCTTCCTGTCAGCCGGATTGAGGGTGGAAAATCTCTTGACGGAGCCGGGATTGGTAAAAACCGCGTGCATTGAAACCTCGACAGCCTTCCCCAATCCGGGTGTCTCCTGGCTTGAAATCACGAGATAATCACTGACCGAGAGGCTGCCGGTATCAGACCTGCGGACGCCAACGATGATATCCATTCGCCCGCCGTAGCCACCTGGCGAACGCACGTCAAAAATGTACCCGATGGTCTGACCGGCATCGTTGAGCGCAAGCGAGTAATTTGTCTGAACCGCCGAGCGATAGCGGAAGAAGGAGGTACCGGTTCGCTTGAGGTACCTGCCCGCGTATTCGCTGATTTCACTCTCAGCCGGAAGCGGAAGACTGCGGTACGCTGCAGCCGCGAGGACAAGCCGGCGTGCGGCATCCTTCTTTTTTTGGGCTGTTTTTGCAATGGGTTCGCTCGTGAGGATGGCTGTCACCGAAAGCAGGAGGGCAGACAGAAAACAGACCGCTGCCAATACCCCCGCTGTCCTGAAAAACTGGCTCATGCAGCCCTCCCTTCGCTGGTCCCGAACCGCCGTGGCACAAACATGCGCTCAATCAGGGGAACGGTGATGTTCATCAGCACAATGGCAAACGAAACACCCTCGACGTTGGACCCTGTCAGCCGGATCAGCACGGTCAGGATGCCGCACCCCAGGGCAAAAACGATCCGGCCACCAAAGGAAACCGGTGTTGTCACCCAGTCTGTTGCCATATAAAATGCCCCCAGCATGAGGCCACCCGAAAGCACATGATAGAGTGGATCGCCAGTAAAAAACGAGGGCGCCTGGCCGGTCATGGCAAGTCCGCCAAAAATCCATGAAAAGAGGGCCGTCGAAGCAATATAGGTAAGCGGAATTTCCCAATTGACGATCCTGAGCAGAATCAGGATCAGTCCGCCCAAAAGCAGCGCCGCTGCAGAAATTTCGCCGATGCATCCCGGTGTCAGCCCGAGAAAGAGATCGCCGTGTGATGGAGCCAGGCGCATCCCCAAAACCGCCTGACTGCCGGCCTGCAACCCGTCCTGCATCATTCCGCTCTGGAACTTGAGCAGGTTGAGGGGGGTCGCCGATGATACCACATCAAAGGCTGGCGACCCTGCCCAGCCACCAGTCATGGCAGGCAGCCAGGCAAAGAACACGAAAATACGCCCGGCCAGGGCCGGATTGATCCAGTTTTGCCCGAGTCCCCCGAAAGCATGCTTGGCTACCGCGATGGCGAAGATGCTGGCCACTACCGGAACATACAGCGGAAGCACACCCCACCCGGTGGCCGGCATATTGCAGGCTACAAGCAGCCCGGTAAGAAACGCCGACCCGTCGCTGACGGTCTGCGGCCTGCGCAGAAGCAGCGTGATCGCCAGCTCGGTGACAACAGCCGCCAGGACAGCCGCGGCCGTAACCACGAGCACCCATGGTCCAAACACATACCCGGCCCAGGCTATCGCCGGAAGCAGGGTTGCCGAAACAACCCACATGACCAGCGGAACCCTCAGTCTCGTCCGCACATGGGGAGCTGCCGAGACAACGAGATCGTCGCTTGCATACTTAATCACCTGCAGCCTCCCTCTTTTTTGCAACATGGCGCAGCTTGCCCAGCTTGATCGCCTGGGAGAGATGCCTCTCCGAGGGACATACCGCCGAGCAGCAGCCGCATTCAATGCAGTCGAGCAGACCGTGTTTTTTCGCTTCGTCGTCCATCCCGAGTTCAACCCTGGAGACCAGCAGCAACGGGACAAGCCCCATCGGGCAAACGGTCATGCATTTTCCGCAGCGCACACAGGGACGATGCCGGTAGACTGCGGCCCTGCGTGCGGACAGGACAAGGATTCCACTGGTCCCCTTGGTAACGGGAACCTGATCGGAATACTGCGCCAGACCCATCATCGGCCCGCCAATGATGATTCTGGCCGGCTTTTTTTTGAGTCCGACCTCGGCAAGGACATCCGCCACCCGCGTACCGATCGCGATCTTGTAGTTGCCGGGCTTTTCGACAGCATCACCGGTCACGGTCACAATCCGTTCAAAAAGAGGCTTGTTGTCGACCACGGCTTCCTTGAGGGCAACCAGCGATCCGGCATTTGAGACGACAACCCCGATATCCAGGGGAAGGCCACCGGAAGGAACCTCAAGCCCCGTTGCCGCCTTGACGAGCTGCTTTTCGGCACCCTGCGGATACTTGACGGGAAACACCAGAACTTCAATATTGCTGCGGTTGGCAACCAGACCGCGCATCCTGGCCACAGCCTCGGGCATGTCCGCCTCGAAACCGATGATCGCCCGGTTGACACCCAACGCCTTGAGCGCAATTTCAATACCGGTTACAAGGTCCTCTCCGTGCTCAATGACCAGCCGGTTATCGGCACTGAGAAAGGGCTCGCACTCGACCGCATTGACCAAGAGCGTCGTGATTTTTTTGTCTGCCGGGACTGAGTACTTGACATGCATGGGAAAGGTGGCACCCCCCATCCCGACCAGTCCGTGTTCCTTCATCCTGGAGATGATTTCATCCCGGGAAAGAGACTTCCAGGCATCGGTCTGGCGTGAAACCTGCCCCTTGAGCGAAAACCGGCCCTCAACTTCAATCACAACGGTCGGCACCCTGTCAGCCGTTGCCGTCACATGATCCTGGACCGCAATGACCTTTCCAGGAAGCGGTGTGTGGATATTGACCGAGACATACCCAGATGCTTTCCCGATCACATCCCCCCGGCTGACCACGTCCCCGGGTGCCACAACCGCTTCGGCGGGGCTCCCGATATGTTGCTGCAGTGGAATGTAGAGATAATGCGGCAGAAAGGCGTTCCGAATCGGAGAGGACATGGTATCCAGTCCGATGTCACGCGGATGCATGCCACCCTGATCAAACGTCCGTACTCGAGCCATGATGACCCCTGGTAGTTGTGGCGTCGCGCATCTGCAGATCCGGCCAATCATGGCCGCAGAAGGAACCCCGGCAGATACACTCCTGTAATCTAATCGCAGGTCTCCAAGACTGGCAAGGGTGGCCTTGATTTATTCGTCCTGGGGGGATACACTCGAAACATGTCAGGAACAAGGCAGATCGCGCTGGTGTTGTGCATTCTCTTTCCGTTTGCCTGCAGCAGCCCCGAAGGCTCCGATGTACCATCCATCACGGATTCCGTCCAGAAGCTGGCGGATTGCAGCCTGACTGTCTCAGGCGGCGCGGGTTCGTTTGTCCAGCCCATGAGCCTGCTCGAGGACGGATGGTACGAAGCATCCTTCAGCGTCACCGGAGGCCAACGGGTCCTGCTTGTCTTTTCAGCCAACCAGAACGCCCTCTGCTTCCTCTGGGCCGGCAGTGGGCAAAACCTGACAGTCTGGCCCTCCCCTGCGGGAGGACAGAGACCCTTTCCGGTGGCCTTTACCCCCTCAGTCGATGGCATCTGCACGGTCCGTTTTCATCCCCGCACACTGGCATACGCGATCAGCCCTGCCGGGCAGGTCACCGACGAAAACAAGCGCACCCAGTACAGTCTGCTGACGACCAGCACCCCGCCTGGCTCCCTTGATCCATCCCTCCCTGAAAACCGCATGACCCGGGTGGACGGCGACACCTGGCAAATCGTGCTCACAAACCTCCTGCCCGGTCGACGGGTAGATCTGGCCTTCGCGGCAAATCTCTTTCCCGCCGAACTCCTCCTCAAGGCGTCATCCTCGTCGACAAACCGGATTCTTGACGCCGGACTGCCGGGCGGCGGGCCCGGCCGGGATTCGCTCTGGCTCACATACCTCCCGCGGTCAGAGGAAGCCGTCATCACCCTGCACCCATCCATCCCCTCGTGGAGCCTGGCTGCCAGCAGTAGTCCTCTCTACGGCGACGGATACGATGATCCCGCCTACGGTGTACAGCGGAGCATCTCAACAAACCCCTCCTGGAGTCTGCGTTCACTGGCAGCCCGAAAAACCCCTCTGGCCTGGTACTTTCTGCTTGATGCATCCTTTTCCGCAGCGGGAGCAACCATCGGAGGAGAAAGAGGGATAGGCTGCGTCCTGGCCCTGGATGATCCAGCGGTCTCAACGGGCCTGAGTGGAACGATATCAATGGGGAACGGGCTGACCCCTGTCGCCCTCCCGCCCGGAGTCACTGTCGAATACCTTGCTGCAATCCGGTCCGTCTCCCCATCTGCGACGGGTGAAGGGGTCCAGGCAGTCAGCCTGACACTCTACGGACCACTGGTCGAGGGACAGCCCTTCCCGGCACAGGGACGCAGTATCACCGGACTGGGCAGTGTTTCGCAGGACGGCTATCTGGCATATGGCAACAGATACGAAATCGTCATTCCGAGGTACTCAGCGAGCGGAGTTCCCCTCATTCCCTCCGGGGCACTGCGCATCACGGCATTTGCATGGAACGCCGGAACCGCCTGGGGTGATCCAGCCAACACCAATTTTCAGTACCCGATAGCCGAAGCAATCCCCTGGGGATCATCAAATTCGAGCCTGGCCGAGTCCGCCTCCTGGCTGCTGGTTCCATAAAAAAATACGGCCGCGAACCGGTACAAAGTGGATAGCCCGCCTATTTGTGATACGGAAGCCCGCGTGCAATCGCAAAGGCCCTGTATACCTGCTCAAGCAGCATAACCCTGAAAAGCTGGTGCGGAAACGTGAGTTTTGAAAAGGAAACAACCTGCCGTGCACGCTTGCGCAGCATATCGGACACCCCGTCGGATGCCCCAATTACCAGCGAGACACGGGACGGCTGTCGCTCAAGCTCGCCCATCAGCAGGGCCGAAAACTCCTCGCTCGAACAGGGTTTCCCGGCCCGGTCAAGCAAGACCAGGGGACTCTCACCAATCTTTTCAAGCAGACACGCGCTGGACAAGGCCACTGACTCGCCGGGATTACGGAATTTCCCTCGTGGTTCGGCGATCTCGACAATCCTGATCCGGCAAAAATGGCCGATCCTTTCGAGATATTCGCAGCATACACCCGACCAGCCCTTGTCCAGCTTGCCCACACAGTAGACAACAATTTCCATCTGTATAAAAAAAACAGGGCTCTGCCCGAAGGGCAAGCCCTGTTTTTTGCAAGCTCGAGGTATTACTCTGCACCCGAGGTTACATCAGCCTTGGTCCCTGACCCGGCGCAGCCTGCCACATTGATGGCCACGACGACCGAGAGAAGCAGCAGAGCAATAACGACGACTTTCTTGAACATGGGTTCCTCCTGATTGGAATGATCACGTCCTGAGTCTATCACACTTCAGCAAAAATCCAACTTTTTTTGGAATACCCCTCATGGTGTCTGTACAGCAGTGGGCAGACGGCTCCAGTCAAGCGTACGATGAAAAACCTGATTGGTGGAAAAAACCAGCCTGTTGCTGGACACCCTCTCTGCCACCAGCCTGCGCACCAGCTCATGCTGCTGCCCCGCCGGGTATATCCCCAATCCTGGCTCGGCCCGTCGCATTCGTCTTGCTCCAGCTTCGCTTGCCAGCACAAGGGCAGCCGGGTTTTCGGTCGTATCAGTTACAAAGACATCATCACCCCCGGCCCGAAAATCGTGCATCATTTGCTCAAGCACGGCCTGCCTGTCCGCCTTGAGTGATGTTGTGACTGCAAGATCGTGTTTCCTGCGCGCAGTCCGGGGCCAGAGACGCAGCGCCGCGCTCCTCAGCCCTGCCTGGTTTGGCTCAGGCCTCCAATATGAGAATGAAAGAGAGGCATTGCTGACCGCAGTGGCCTGGACCGGGGTAATGCGTTTTTGTTCGACCAGATTGACTGCCAGCCTGTGCATGCGGGGCAGGGCCCGTTCAGCATGCATGGCGTATCTCCCCGGGGCATGAATCACGGCCGCGAGCATGAGTTGCTGGTTGAAATTGAGTTCGTGCGGTTCCTTC
>JAKPMW010000227.1 GCA_029548715.1 Spirochaetota bacterium
TTGTCTTCGATGATCCCGAGGGCCTCATCCATTTCCTGCCTGGTAAGCTGGGCCGACATCGAAATCCTGAAACGCCTGGCCTCGGCGGGGACGGCCGGAAAATCGACCGGCTGCAAAAAGAGCCCCGCAGTCTGCATGGCAGCCGCCATCTCGTAGAGCATCTCACCGGATGACCCGATGATGATCGGAATCACCTGACTCTCGGTGTCACCAAGGTTGAGGTTCATCCCGTCAAGCTGCTTCTTGAAATAGTTGGTGTTTTCCCACAGCTTGTCCCGCAGGCTCGAATCGCGCGTCGCCACTTCAAGCGCCTTCATCAGACCGGCAACAATCACCGGTGAGGGCGCGCAGGAGAAGTTGTACGGCGACGAATAGCCCTTGAGGTAGCGGATGATACGGGCATTCGAACAGATGAAGCCACCGACGCCACCGAAGGATTTTGAGAGGGTTCCAAAGCTGATCCCGACCTTGTCCTCAAGGTCAAAATGCTCGGCCACACCCCGTCCGGTCTTGCCAAACATGAGGGACGAATGGGCCTCGTCGATATAAATCTCGACATCCGGGTACTTGTCAACCACCTGAACGATTTCGGGCAGTTTGGCCAGATCACCGTCCATCGAGTAGACACCCTCGACAACGACCAGGGTCCGCTTGCCTGTGTTTTTGGCCAAAAGCTCATCAAGATGCTGGGGATTGTTGTGATGGAAGAAGAGCATCTTGGCACCGGCCAGGATTCCACCGTCGATCAGGCTCTTGTGGCACTTTTCGTCCATGATCAGGACGTCACCCTTGCGCATCAGGCCCTGGATGGCACCGACGTTTCCGCCCAGCCCGCTGGAATAGAGGATGCAGTCCTCTTTGCCCTTGAACTCGGCCAGACGCCTGGCAAACTCGACGTGCAGGTCGTAGGTCCCGGACAAGAGCGGCGCGCCCGAGGCACCAAGGCCGTATTTTTTGAGCCCCTCGATAGCTGCCTCGATGACCTCGGGATGCGTTGAAAGCCCGAGGTAGTTGTAGGACATCAGGTTAATAACCCGCCTGCGCTGGCCATCAACATTCGAGAGAATTTCGGTCGTCGTCCGGGGAGCGGCCAAAAGCTTTTGCTCGTAAAAGCTGAAGCCGACCTGGACACTGGGGTCGGACATCCACTTTTCGAAATCGGACGGCGGCTCGAGAACACTCTTGCTGTCGTTGAAGAAAAAGTCAGCAAGACTGAATTTGAGTGCGTCGCCCATTATTTCCCTATCTGTTCCATGAACTTGTCAGCAAGCTGACCGATCGTCTTGACGTCGGCAAGCTCGGTGCGGGGGATCTTGATGTTGAGCTCGCGCATGGAGCACGAAACAACCTCGATGATGTCAAGACTGTTGGCACCATAGTCCTTCATGGACTTGTCGGGATCAATGTTGTTTTCGTCAAGGTCCTCGAGATTGTCGAGAATGTTCCGCTTGATGACTTCAACCACTTCGTCTCTGGTCATGTTGATAAAACCTCCAATAAGTAGTTAATCACGTGCCTGCGCACAGCGGCCCGGGACAGGCAAACGCTTTGCCCCGCAACCGTCATGATTCCTGATTGTCCTGACTCTCCTGATAACGCATCATCAGATTGTCACGGAAGGGCATGCCCTTGTCAACGGTGATGATCTGCCCGTTGACGGCATCCATGTACCCGCTGCAGAGGGCAAAAACGGATTTCGCACACTCCTCGGGGACCAGGAGCATCTCTTCGGGGATGCCGTTCGTTTTAAGATATTCAAAAAACGCTTCGCCGAAGATCGCCGAAAACGACTCGGTCTTGACCGAGCCAAACCGGATCACGTTGACCCGGCAGCCCTCGTCAAAAAGATGGATGGACATATATTTTGCAAAATGCTCGAGCAGGGCCTTGGATGCCGCAACGAAGTCATACCCGCGATAAAAATGAGAAGGCCCGTCCGAGGAGATGCCGACGATCCGTGCGGGGTACTTCCCGAAGGCCTTTTTGATGGCCTGGGTATAGCCGACGAGTGGCCAGGTACTGTATTCGAGCGTCTTGAAGAGAGAGCGCTTTTTGTATTCGTCAAGATTCATTGTCCGCTGGGCAAACCCGACATTGCTGACAAAGATGTCGACCACCTTTTCGATCCTGGCGATCTCCTGCATGACACGCGCGGTGTCCTCATCGACGGAGACATCGGCCTGGATCAGGACGGGCTTGGGGGCCCCGGCCGTTTCAAAAGCGGCAAAGAGCTCACTGTAGTCATCCTGCCCCCACTTGTAGGTCAGGTAGGTGCGGGCGCCCGCCCGGCCAAACTCGAGGGCACTGGCCAACCCGATGCCCCGGGTCCCCCCGGTTATGAGAACGCTTTTTCCCGAAAAATCAATGGTGATCATCCCGGTCAGCCCCCGGCGTAAAATTCTTCAATCGTGCGCCGCGTCTCGGGAAACCCGAACGAAAGGCGGTGCATGAAATCTTCCTGGACTCTGGCCTCGATCAACAGCTTCTTTTTTTCTGCAGACAGGGCATACTTGAGCAGGTATATAGAATCTATGTTTTTTTCAGCGATTTGCATAGCAATGCTCATCGCCTTGGGCATGACCTCGGCCCGGGGTACAATGTAGTTAAAACTGACATTCATCCCGGCCAGTTCACTTCCCCGGAAGCGCTTTGCGGTAAACATCATCTCGTTGGCAATCTGGTTGCCAACCAAGCCTTGCAGGAGTTTGGTGCAGCCCATCCCGGGAGTAAAGCCGAGTCCCATAAACACCACGCCATACCGGCTCTCGCGGGCGCCGATAACCATGTCGCAGCAGGCCGCCATCACAAGGCCACCTCCGACGGCATGTCCTTCCATGGCCGCGATGACCGGAAAGGGTGCATGCACAAGCTTTTCGGAGATAACCAGGTCCTTGACATGCACCGTGCCGTCACACAAATCCATCAGGTTCTTTTTCTCGGCCCCGGCGGCAAAGACATCCTCAAGCCCTGCCAGGACAAGCACCTTGGGCCGGGCTTCTTCGGCCCGCTCGACAGCAGTCACCAGTTCGTGGATAAAGTCGTCCGAAAACAGGTTTTTTTTGTCCCGATCCTGCATGCGCAGGATGGCAATCCCGTCCTCGCGCACTTCAAGGGCGATACGCTCACTCATCGGTCTTTTCTCCCATCCAGAGATTGTGTTCGGGTTTGAAGCGCAGGCTCCAGGCGGGCAGCCCCCCATCCTCGAAAGCAGCAACGGCATAGCGAACCTCGGGACGACCCGCAAGTTCAAGCAGGCTGCGGGCCGCTGCCTCGGTGGCCGCATCCCTTTCGAGCCCGGCGATCTCGCTGATAAAGCTCTTGGTTGCCGCCAGCGCATGGGGGTCAGCACGCATGATGGTGCGCATGAAGGCCCGGGTTTCCTTTTCAAGGGCATCCGTCGCAAAGACCTCATCCACCAGG
>JAKPMW010000254.1 GCA_029548715.1 Spirochaetota bacterium
AAGTGGGCGGTTGTTGCGCGTGATCCCGAGAGGCCTCCCTTTGTGATTGATACCAACGAGTACCTCATCATCAAGGGTGATGACGCGGTCCTGACCGATCCGGGCGGACTCGAGATCTTTCCCGTCGTATTTACGGCGGTCAGCCAGGAATTCAATCCCGAAAAGATCAACAAGATATTTTCTTCACACCAGGATCCGGACATCATTTCCTCCCTCGGTCTCTGGCTTGAGGTGAATCCTGATATCCGCTGTTATCTCTCCTGGCTCTGGCGGACCTTTGTCCCGCATTTTGGAGGGACACGCGAAACCTTTGTCACGATCCCGGACGAAGGGGCCGGGATCCCCCTGGGAGACATGATGCTTGAGGCCATCCCGGCGCACTATCTTCATTCCTGTGGCAACTTCAATCTCTGGGATCCCCGGGCCAGGATCCTTTTTACCGGAGATATTGGTGCGGCGCTTCTCCCTCCCGGAAAGGTGCATGAGCTTTTTGTCGAGGATTTTGACGAGCACGTCAAGTACATCACGATCTTCCACCAGCGCTGGATGGCTTCCAACCAGGCAAAAAACGAATGGTGCGCCAGGGTGCGCTCGCTCCGGCCCGAGATGCTTTGTCCCCAGCACGGTTCAATCTACCGCGGCGAAGCAGTCCATCGTTTCATTGACTGGTTCGAAGCGCTTGAAGTCGGGGTGCTCGGTGTGACTCCGCCCGATCTTGATCTCGGGTCCCGGGGCTGAGGTCAGTTTCGCCTGGCGTCGGCTTCGGGAGCCTCGGCCGTCGGGGTGATGGTTACATCCGCCCAGCCCAGCACGTTTCCGAGCTGTGCAAAACTGATCCGGTATCGTCCCGGAAAGGGGATGGAAAACGCGTTGCTGATCTGCAGGTAGTCTTCCCGCGTGTCGAGACCCTTGAGCGTCAGGGTGCGCACTTTTTTTGGCTGCGAGTTTGTTCCCCATGCTGAAACAGTCATGTCGAGATAGCTGTCCCTGAGACGGACCGGAGCGAGTACCAGCGAAAACGGTTCGCCGGCTGCAAAGGTGTCACTGACCTCGCGGGGCTTGTGGGTTGACGGGTCGAGCCCGCGGCCTGTCGTGACATTCTCGCTGTTTCTGCTGCAGGACAGGATCATGATGAACAGACTCATGCCGGCCAGGATGCGCAGGATGATATGTGTATTGTGACTGCATGCTACGTTACTATGCGAAAGATTGCAATTTGTGGTATTCATGGCGGACGGGCCCCCTGGTCGCATGCGGCGTGTGGATGACAGATACAAAAAAACCGTCCGACCCAGGGCCGGACGGTTGTGGAGAGAGATGGATTCGAACCATCGTAGGCGCAAGCCAACAGATTTACAGTCTGCCCCCTTTAGCCGCTCGGGCATCTCTCCGGGTGCGTGGATGAGCTGGAGATGGGACTCGAACCCGCAACCTGCTGATTACAAATCAGCTGCTCTACCGATTGAGCTACTCCAGCGCAACGAGACAATGATAGCCAACAGATCAGGGAGGGGCAAGAAAAAATCTCACTGATCGATGCGAATCTGGCGGGTGATATTCCACCTGATCTCGCCCTTGAGGGCCAGCATGGTTTCCCTGCGGACAAAATAGGCCCGTTTGTCAAGTTCAACGAGTATGCCCTGATAGCTGGTCAGCACGGTACGGTGATCAATCAGGCCGATGGGCGTTACTTTTTTCCAGTTGTCGCAGGTCTTGAGGATGGAGAGGGTCTTGAGCTTGCGCTCACTGATCGACCCGTGTTTGAGGGCGTCCTGAATGATCTCGGTATCCAGCATGAGGGGGTCTACTCCAGTTCGAATTTGAAGATAAAGAGGGTCATGTCGTCAAACTGCGGGGTCTGGGCCGCAAAGGCATTGACACGCTGCAGGATGTGGCGGGCCATGGCGTCGGCCGGAAGATGACGGCAGGCAAGGAGTTCTTCCTCGAAGCGCTCCATGCCGTACTCCTGCTCAAGCATGTCGTTTGCCTCGACGATACCGTCTGTATACATCACGATAATGTCGCCAGGCTCGAGATCAAGGACTGAATTCTGGTAGACCGAATCAGGCATGACGGCAAGGGGCTTGCCCCGTGTGTGCAGCCTGATACAGTGGTCCCGCCCCCGCCGGAGGAGGATCGGGTCATTGTGGCCGGCGTTGGAATAGACCGCCCTGCGCCTGGTGATGTCACAGTGCAGCATGAAACTTGTGACGAACATGGCCGAATCCGAGTCGGCGATGATCAGGCGGTTTGCTGACTCGAAGAGGGCGGCCGGGTCGGGCTGATCCTGGCTGACGGCCTGGGCCCGCAGGATTGAACGCGAAATGGCCATAAACAGGGCCGCGGGAACAGACTTTCCCGAGACATCGGCGATGACGGCGGTAAACTGGCCTGGATCGCGGGGCGAATGGAAGAAGTCGTAAAAGTCACCTCCCACCTCGTTGGCGGGTTTGTTGCAGGCGAACATGGTCACGCCGGGAATGGAGGGGAAGCTCTTGGGAAAGATGGCTTCCTGCAGGCGGCGCGTTACCTCGAGTTCTTTTTCGAGCTTGAGCTTGACCCGCTCCTCGTTGTAGAGCCGGATGTTTTCGTGTACCTCTGAAATCTGGTTTGCGATTGTCTGAAGGAGCCGGACGTCATGGGCATCGAAATGTCCCCCGTCCTGCTTGTCAGTCACATTCAGGACGCCGATGGGACGTTCCTTGGTCTGCATCGGAACGCTGACGAACGACCGTGTCGTGTAGCGGAAACGCTTGTTGCGTCCGAAACGGGGGTCGGTGTCGATGTTCTCGGTATAGATGAACTTGAGGCTGCGGAATACCTGGTACGAAATTTCGTTTTCGGGTGTGACCTTGATCTGGCCGGAGACATCACCCTCGAATCCGATGGATGCCCTGACCCGCAGGGTGTCATCCGAGGCATCATGCATCAGGATCGAGGTGCGCTTGCAGCCCATTACCCGCGAGACGATCTCAAGAGATTCCTGCAGGATTCGCTCGGGGCTGCCGTGGCTCATCGCGAGCTGGCCGATCTCGTACATGGCAGAGAGTTCTTCGGCGCGGGCCTTGATCCGGTCGTAGAGCTTGCGGTTGGTGATGGAGATGGCGGCCTGTTCGGCCAGTGCCATCAGGAGCAGCAGGTCGTCGTCATTGAAACCGTCCCTGTCCAGGGCATTGATGGCCTCAAGAACCCCGATGACCCGCTTGTTGGTGGTCATCGGGACGCAGACGATGTTGCGTGTGACCATGTTGGTCTTCTTGTCCGCTTCCTTGAAAAATCTGGGATCATTTTGTGCGTCGTTGATGATCAGGGGGTCACCGGACTGGGCGACGATGCCCGCAATCCCCTTGCCGATGGGAACCTCCATCGTGCGCAGCTCTTCACCCTTTCCTGAAATCACATTAAAGGTCAAAACCTGCTTTTCCTCGTTAAGCAGCATCAGGGAGCTGGCTTCGGCGTTGAGGAGGGTCTTGCAGCTCTCCATGATCAGTTCGAGGAGCGCATTGATCTCGAGCAGGGAGTTGATCTTTTTGCTGATATTGACAAGGGAGTACAGCTTGTATGCGGATAGCCTGTCCTGTTCGCCATTCATGCCCGTGCGTACCGCCTTTGCCGGTTTGCCGCTGAAAGCGCTTGAACGCATCCATGGCAAAAACCTATATTACTGCTATGACAAGAATACGGATCATTGCATCCATAATCATCGGAAAAATGCTCATCCTTCTTGCGCGGCTTTTGCGCCGCGGGGGGTCCAGCATGCCGGGGAAGGTCGCCCTCCGGATTGCACCGGGCCTTTTGCGGACGCTTGCCGGGCGGATCGAGGGTGGTGTGGTCGCGGTGACAGCGACAAACGGGAAAACCACGACGACACGCATGCTTGCCGGGCTGGTGCGTCATGCCGGAAGACCTGTGGTCACAAACGCTTCCGGCGCAAATATGGCAGGAGGGATCGTCTCGGCCATGATCGAGGCTGCGTCCCTCCTGGGGCGGTTCCCGAAACAGGCACTGGCCATCATCGAGGTGGACGAGGGTTCCATCCCCGCGGTCCTGCCAAAACTGCTTCCCGGGGTTCTCCTTGTGGGGAATTTTTTTCGCGACCAGCTCGACCGCTACGGTGAGGTCGCCATTCTTGCCCGGCGTGTCGGAGAGACTGTCGCGTGCCTTTCACGGCCACCACGTCTGGTCATCAACGCGGATGACCCGATCGCCGCTTCTCTGGGCGATGCTGCTTCCCGGGGCGTCGTCTGGTTTGGAGTGGATTCCGGCCGGGAAAGCGGGATTTCAGCCTCGGACGGGACGGCAGATATCAGGCATTGCCCCCAATGTCATGGCACCCTCGAATATACCCTTCGTCTGATGGGGCATCTCGGGACCTACCATTGTCCTGGCTGTGGCCGGAAGCGGCCCGAGCCTGACTGGACTGCCCGGGACCTGAGATCAAGCGGGATGACGCGCCAGGAATTTCGCCTCGTGCATCGGGATGGCCGGTCGTTTGTGGTGACGCCAGGGTTTCCCGGAATGCATGCCGTGTACAATTCGCTTGCCGCCCTGGCGACCCTGGATGCCCTGAACATGCTGGACACAGGCGCGGTACAATGGCTTGCTGAATTTCGTCCCCCGTACGGGCGGTACGAAGAAATCCCCCTTGATGGGCGGACCATCCTCCTGATGCTGGTCAAAAACCCTGCCGGGGCCAATGCCTCGCTTGATATCCTGTCCCGGCATGCCGCTGACCTGTCCGTCCTCATCCTTCTCAACGATCTTGCCGCAGACGGACGCGACATCTCCTGGATCTATGATGCTTCCTTCGAGGCCATAGCTTCGGCTCAGAGCATTGTTACCGGGGGACGAAGGGCCCAGGCGATGGCCTTGCGCATGCTCCACTCCGGTGCTGATCCCGGGCGCATTCAGGCTGTCAGCGGGGAGGCAGGGGCGGCTCTGGATGTGGCGCTTGAAAAAACGGGTCCGGGTGGGGTGCTGGCGCTGATTGCGACCTACACCGCCATGCATGCCGTGCGTGCGGTTCTTGTGCGCCGGGCGGGAATCCGGGAGTTCTGGAAGGACGGAACATGAAGGACTGCAGCTTGCGGGTTGGTCATCTCTATCCCGATCACATGAATCTCTATGGTGACCGGGGCAATCTGATGGCCTTTGTCTATCGTGCGGGGCTGCGGGGGATCACGGTCGAGGTCGAGCAGCTCCAGCCCGGAGATCCTGTCGCACGGGGACGGTACGATTTCTTTTTTTTCGGCGGCGGACAGGATAACGAGCAGGAGCAGATCTACGAGGATTTTCTTTCACGCAAGGGTCAGGACCTTGCACGTGAACTTGATGACGGGGCCGCCTGCCTCGCTGTCTGCGGTGGATACCAGTTGCTGGGCAGGTCGTACGAGGTATACGGCGGAAAGAAGATTCCCGGCTTAGGCTGGATGGACGTCTGGACCGAGGCCGGCAGTATGCGGGCTATCGGAAACATCCTGATCGAGTCCACCCTCGATGGCCGGGTGGTTGAACTGGCTGGCTTTGAAAATCATGGTG
>JAKPMW010000261.1 GCA_029548715.1 Spirochaetota bacterium
TGACGCGGGACTGGCAGGCGCGACTGGGCGACAAGATCGCCTGTCCGCTGGTCGAGATCGACGGGCATAATATCGTGCCCTGCCGGTTTGTGTCGGCAAAGCAGGAGTACGGGGCTTATACCTTGCGGCCAAAGCTGCACCGTCTTGTGCCGCGTTTTTTGACCGAGTTTTGTGATTATGGGGAACAGTCTCCGGGCCTGGTACGGGCGGCGTGTGCCCGGGCCGGCCGCGCGGCGGGAACCCTGCTCGAAGGCGGGGAAGAGGCCATTACAAAAACACTGCTGGCAAAATTGCCGCGCGGCCTGATGCGGGATGCGTATGACGTTGGCGAGGCATGGCCCGCCGGGACGGATGCCGGCCTGACACGGATGAACGAATTTTTTGGCGCGGACCTGGCCGGATATGCGGCCGGTCACAACGACCCGGTCGCCGTGCGCTCCTCGCATCTTTCGGTATACATGCACTATGGCCAGCTTGCACCCCAGCGGGTGGCGCTCGAACTGGCGCGGGTCTCGTCCGAGGGCGGTGAATCCGCGGAGGCGTTTTTCGAACAGTTGGTGGTCCGGCGCGAGCTGGCCGACAATTTTTGTTTGTACAATGACAAGTATGATTCAGTAGACGGCTTTCCGGCCTGGGTGCGCGAGGATATTCCGCTCCACCGGCGAGACCCGCGCCTGAGGCTGTTCACAGAAAAAGAACTGGAGGAGGGGCGCACGGACGACCCGCTCTGGAACGCGGCGCAGCAGCGTCTCGTGGCACGGGGGTGGATGCACGGCTACATGAGGATGTACTGGGCCAAGCGCATCCTGGAGTGGACGCCGACGGTGGAGGAGGCGCTGCGGGTGGCGCTGGCGATTAATGACCGCTGGCAACTGGACGGGCGCGATCCGAACGGGTATGCGGGGATTGCCTGGAGTCTGGGCGGGGTGCATGACCGGCCCTGGCAGCGCCGCGAGATATTCGGACGGGTGCGCTACATGAACGCCAACGGCTGCCGGCGCAAGTTTGATATCGAGGCCTATATCGCGGGGAGCGAGATGCCCAAAAAGTAAATTGGAAAGAATTTAATCCGGGATTGGCAGGCACGCCTGCCAATCCCGGATTACCCGGCGAGCGACAGGTCTGCAGGATCATGCATCCCGTTTTTACAATAATGAATCAGTTGCTTCTTGTACTCTTTCTGATTCGGAAAGACAGAAGCTATTACTGGATGCAGAGGGAACAGGAGACATTCCCCAATATTGGACCAAGGCCAGTCCTGGGGTGTGTCACACAGTCCGGCTTTAACCGGATTGGCATGGATATAGAGACAGAGCTGTGCGAGATATTCCGGGGTTGTGACAGGTTTGACTTTGAACCGGCTTTCAAAGAGTGTTCCTCTCTCATCATGTATCCTGTTGAAGCAACGGGAATATACGTTGAACACGTGATATGGCAGCTTTGATACCGGAATCTCACCGTGCTGAACGACCAGCCAGTGATAATGATTTGGCATAAAACACCAGACAGGAACTTCAATTCCGAGTTCCCGGGCGTAGTAATGAAGGATAGAATACAGACCGCGAAAATCGACATCACCGGTCAGTATGTTAGTCTGTCTGGCTCCATGGTTATAGACATGGTAGAGTCCGTTTTGGGTGAAAATAGTTTTTCGTCGTGGCATGGTGTCCTCCTCTTCTCTGGTTATGAACACGGACAGGAGGGCCCGAAAATTCCATCTTTCTGGAAAAAAGTAAATTGGAAGGAATTTAATCCGGGATTGGCAGGCACGCCTGCCAATCCCGGATTGCCTGGCGAGCTCATCCGGCTTGTCTTGCATGCCATACAATCTGTTTGACTTGTCGTGACCCTTGTATGCACCCTTTCGGAGAAGGATCAGGAGAGGTCCTCCCGCGTTGCATCATTGAAAAAGGTAACCGAAGGTCAGATGCGTTGCCTCACATTTGAGGTAACCGAGACAT
>JAKPMW010000456.1 GCA_029548715.1 Spirochaetota bacterium
CGCTTTGTGGGACGGATCGAGGGTCCGCTGTCAAAAAATATCCCTCTGCGTCTGCGCCAGTACGACCTGTTTGCCGACAGCGCGGCCCGCGACGGGTTTGCCCGCGAGATCGTGCTGGCCAAGCTCGAAGCCCAGCGGGAGATGCTGTTGGCTTATCAAAAGAACCATTCGGCAAGCGAATTGGCCGCCGGCATTGCCGGGATTGCCGAAATGCTGGCCAAGGTCGAGACGGCATCGCGCGAGTCCCTGCGGGGGATCGAGGGCTCGGCGGCCCGTTGGTTCTTTCAGGCGGTGCGGAGCATCCTCCCGCCCGAGTTCGATTTTGAGGGACGCAACCGCCGGCCGCCCCGGGACCCGGTCAATGCCATGCTCTCGTTTGCCTATACGGTTGTGGGCAACGAGATGGCCGCCTTTGTCCAGGCCTGCGGGCTGGACCCCCATCTCGGTCTCTGGCACGAGCCCGAGTATGGCCGGACCAGTCTCGCGCTGGACCTGTTGGAACCCTTCAGGCCCGATGTCGACGCCATGGTGGTGCGGATGTTCAACCGCAAGGTCTTTACGGTGGACGATTTTACGACGAGCGCGGAGGAGGGCTGCCGCTTTACCGACGCCGCCATCAAGCGCTTTTTTGCCGAGTACGAAAAAACGGTGCGCGGCAAACAGCCGGGTGCCGTCGACCCCGAAGCGCGGATGACCGGCCTGCGACGCGAGATGGTGCAGGTGGTCGAAGCCTTTGCCGCCTGGGTGCGCCGCCGGAAACCGGCCAATCCGGAGTTGCCCACGGTTACCGTCAGTCCCGAGGTTGTTCCTCAATGGCTTAAAAATGATGACGCTGCAGAGGAGAGTCAGGTGGATGGTGAACAGCCTCAGGCCGGCGGGCAGACGGACGACGCGTGCGGGGAGAGGCCCTTTTCGGTGCGGGAGGCGAGACAGTGTTCGTGATCATCGCCTATGACATCGTCAAGGACAAGACGCGCTACCGTGTGGCCAAGCTCCTCGAAGGCTATGGCGACCGGGTGCAGGACTCGGTGTTCGAGTCGGTGATGACCAAAGAAAAAATCGACGAGCTGATGGATCGCATCGGGAGACTGGTCGACCCCGAGCAAGACTCGGTACGGCTGTACCGGATGGACAAGGACTACCGCGACCGGGTGACCATGATCGGGGATCAAAAGATTTTTGAGGATCTCGAAGTGTATATCGTGTAAGGCAGGTCTTTGACAGGAAGGCGTGATCCGCCCGGCAGGATGTCGGCGGATGGGCAGGGCCCCACAGCGCGTTCCATCCGGTAGGCAGCGCCGCTGCCTGATTCTGTCCAGGATGCTTGTTGTTTATTATGGAAGAAAATGCTGGACAGAGACCTGAGAAGATGATATGTTAGGTGTGTCGCCAGAATTCGGACGGAGTGACGCCTCTTTGAAAGTTTGGTTGCCGTAAATTCGGACGTGAACGGAAAACTCTTAGTTATTGCAATGCAATACATTAAAAAGTTTTCTACAGTTCAGAACTCCAAAAATAAACTTTGTTACGCAGTTTTTGGAGCCCTGAACGGAAAGAGGCGGTTTTACTTGTTATTCTGTAACAAGTAGCAGCACCCGCGGTCCGAATTCTTCCCTCAATGAAAAGG
>JAKPMW010000267.1 GCA_029548715.1 Spirochaetota bacterium
AGAAAGAGCGATCAACAAGCTGCTTGGCTGCAGGTCATGACTTCCTGCAGACAGGCATGTCTGGCTGGTTCTCTTGTTTCTCTGCGCCCACTTGATAAAACTTTTAGAATGAATTTCGTGAGTGCTACATTGGCTTGCCGCATCGCATATCCTGAATGCCTCTGCTTGCTGGTTGCGATACAAACATTGACCGAGATACATAGCTGCTTCAGGGAGTGGAGAACGAGCCAAAGCCGGTCACGACCCCGCTGCCGTCCTGGAGGATGGTGCATTCGATGTGTCCACGGCCGGCGATCCTCGCCTGCCAGTCGGCAAAGCGAGAGCCAAAAAAGAGGGTGCGCTGGTTACCCGAGCCAGCCCAGATCTCACGCTGCGGTACATCCTGTAGATAGGGTCCAGAGATCAGGATGTCCAGCCTGGCGAGAAGCTCGCGCTGCCAGGGATTGCGCGAGGCCAGCAGGTCTTCGTATTCGTAGCCGCTCCAGGCCAGCACGCCGATGCCGGCCGCCCGCACAGCCCCGGCGACCTGTGCCAGTTCACGCGCCTGCAAAAATGGTTCGCCACCGCTGAATGACAGGCAATCGGGCCGCTCGGCCAGCACCTGCCTGATCAGTTCGTCGGGCTCCACAAGCAGGCGTCCGGGCTTGCGGACACAGGCGGCCGTATTACAGCAGCCGGGACAGGCATGGATGCAGCCCTGGAGCCAGACCACAAAACTCGTGCCCGGACCATTGACCCGTGAGCGCTTGAGGATGGTGTGGATTGAGAGCATGGTATCCTCCTCTGTCTTATGTGTGCTCCCGGGCAGGGGGGCCAAACTGGATGACAGTCGCTTCTTGCTTTGGCCGTGAGGCCAACACGGTCCGGCCCTCTGCCCACCCGGTCAGGGCTTCGATGGCCTGGGCACGGGTTTTGGAGAGCGGTTTTGTTTCGCGTGCACGGATGACCAGACTGGCTTCATCGACGGGCTCCTGGCTTGCGTAATGTTCGTAGAGCGTGTCGATGACAAGTTGGGCGATCTCGGCACCGCTAAATCCCTCGGTGGCCTCGATCAGGGCGGGACAGCACCCGACAAGTTCATCGAGGCCATGCCCGGCCAGATGGATGTCGATGATAGCTGCCCGCTCGTCGGCGTGCGGGAGCCCGACGAAAAAGACTTCATCAAAGCGGCCCTTGCGCACCAGTTCGAGGGGCAGGGCGCTGATGTCGTTGGCCGTCCCCGTGACGAAGACGCGCGAGGTGCGGTCCTGCATCCAGCTCAAAAACGTCCCCGTCACGCGGGCCGTTGTTCCCCCGTCCGTTGTTGACGAACTGGCAACACCGCCAAAGGCTTTTTCCAATTCATCCACAAAGAGGATCACCGGTGACATGGCATCCACCATTTCAAGGGCCTGTCGCATCTGCTGCTCGGACTGACCGACCAGCGAGGCAAAGATGCGGCTCATCGAAAGGTTGACCAGGGGCAGGCCCCATTCACGGGCCAGGCAGCGGACCAGATGACTCTTGCCACAGCCCTGCACGCCGAGGAGGAGCATCCCCTTGGGGACCGGGATCCTGTTTTTCGTGACTGTAATCACATCGGCGCCGGCAGCATCCTGCAAAAAAACAGGCTTTCGAATGTCGAGCCAGTCCTTGAGGTGTTCCAGTCCTCCAATTGATGAGAGCCCCTTGATTTCTTCGGGGATTTCGCTGAGCTCGAGGAGACCGCTTGCGACAAGCTGGGTCTTTTTTTCTTCGAGGATGGCGTCAGCCCGGATTTCGCCATGACGGGCCAGTGAGGCCGCAATGGCTGTGTCCATCCCGTGTAAGGTCAGTCCCGAGAGGGCTGCCTCGACCGAATGCCGGTTGGCAAGCCGTTTTGCGACTGCGGGCCGGTGCCGGGCAACAAGATCAAGGACGGCCGTGAGGTGGCTTGCAACCAGAGCAGGATCGGGCAGGGGCATCAGGACTGTGGCCAGTTCTTTTTCAAGTTCATGGGGAACAGCCTCCGACGTGGCGGTGATGATCAGGGTCCTGCCTGGTTTCTTGCGCAGATTGTGGATGGCATCCCGCAGCATGCGTATCAGTGGCGGATTATTGACGGTCAGCCTGGTAAAGTCGCACAGGACGTAGAGCCCATCCGGCGCCTTGGGTGTGATGATATGCTTGAGGACATCCATCGGGGCCAAGGGCGGTCCGTTTTGCCCCGGTCTGGCGCTGGGCGTTGCTGTGGATGCGGCGTCGCCCGGTGGTTGCCAGACTGACAGACCAAAACTCATCGTCCAGTATACTACCGGCATGTCCAGCCGGGCGAGAAAATCAAGATACCGTTCCTCTTCATGCCCGACCACAAGGATGGCCGGCGTTTTGGCTTTGACCAGTGTTGCCAGTCGTTCGAGTCCGTCCATGCAAGCCCCCTCTTGTTACGGTGTGTATGAAGTATGCTGTTTGACCTCGCTGCGGACTTCCTGCTCGTAGTATTCGGGGGTGATCCCGCTTTTTTCGATCGGTCCCAGATGCTCGCTCAAGGCAGCCAGGGTTGTCTGGCAGCGGGTTCCCTTGACTCCTTCGATATGGATATCGATGGTGCCCGACTTGCTGATCTTGACAGTTATTTTTTCCATGATAGGTATCCTTTCAGGCTATGGCGGCTTCGATGACGACGGTTCCGGCGACGTTTTCCTGGCGCAGGATGGTATAGCCCTGTTCCTGCAGGGCCCGGGCCGTCTCGATACTGGCACAGCCTTGAAGGATGGAGTACCTGAGCGCATTCAACTTTGGCCAATCGTTTTTGTGTACGTCCTCCTTGCGACCATGATCAAGCGCAAGGGTCCCATCGCTGCTGCGGGTTACGCTGTAGAGTACCCCTGTATCAGGCGGGAATTCAAAATCAGTCGGGTAGGGGATTTCGGCTTCGCGTATCTGGCCCATCTCATCGCGTGCCTTGACGACAAAATCGAGATCAAGTAAGCGCAGGCATTCTTCAAGGACCGAGTCGGATTTGATGACAAAGCGGATTTGCGCGATCATGCTCATGTGGGCCTCCGTGGATTGTTTGTTATCATGGGATACGAAGGTGCGTGCATGAATATTGCAGGTCTGTTAGATTTATTTTTCCCAGTCTCGCGGTGTGCGGAGAAATTCTGAACAGTATTGCACACAAGAGTACGAGTATTTAGCTTGTGCAATGTTTTGCTCTCTGATATCGTATGATAGTGTATTCAGGATTGCTTACGAACAACGACAAGGTGGACTGCATGAAATACGCGATCACGGCGGACCTGCATCTGACAGCGGACAACGAAGACCGTCTCCGGTATTTTGGAAACCTGCTTGCTGCGGTCGAGAGCCAGGGAATACGGGACCTCATCATTGCCGGTGATTGTTTTGATCAGGGCTATAGTGGCTACAAGGCTGTTGACGCTGTCCTGGCGCAGCATCCGGCGATTACAGTGACGGCCATCCCGGGTAACCACGACCCGGACATCCTGCCGGGCCAGTTTACCGCCAAAAATATCCGCGTCATCCGGCAGCCCGAATATGTGGCCGGCGGGACCGGTGAAACCGGCCTGCTCTTTGTGCCCTATCGCGAGGGGAGTACGTTGGGCGAGGTGCTCGCTGAATCCAGGATTGATGCCAAAAAAACGGGCCCCTGGGTGCTCGTGTCACACGGGGACTACGGGACGAGTGCGAGGGATATTAATGGAAACGAGTCGGGCTATTTTCCATTAACGAGGCGTGATCTTGCGGTCCATGCACCCTTGCGTGTGATCCTCGGCCATATTCACAAACCCTCGGCCCTGGATCAGACTGTGTTCACACCGGGTTCGCCCTGGCCGATTGACCCCAGCGAGACCGGTGCGCGGCGCTTTCTCGTCCTTGACACCAAGGATGGCTCGGTGACGCCTGCCACGATCGGGTTTGTGCCCTGCTGGCTGGACTGGACCGTCTTTGTGCTTCCCGACGGGAACGAGCCTGAACGGATCAAACAGGGATTGGCAAAG
>JAKPMW010000457.1 GCA_029548715.1 Spirochaetota bacterium
AGAGACCAGGAAACTCCGTCATGACGCCAGAGGACACCCTTCCCCTCATGGGTTGTATCCGGCCAGGCCAGCCAGACCATCCCCATCCCGGCAGCCATGTGTATCTCCCCGGCACTTTTTCCGGCCAGGGTACCGGCCGACAGCTGGCGCCAGACACTGGCCCCACTCCCATCCGTTCCGGTCGTATAGCTTGTGGCCCCACAGCCAGCCAGACTGCATACAATCAGCACCAACAGGCCGATACGCCGCATACCACACCTCCGCAGGATTCGGGAATTCCACAGGGGAGAAGTGTACCATGATATCCCTGCATTTTCATCCAGCCCTGAACTAAAGGGGGCCCGTAAAAGGCAGGGCCTCACCCTGCCGCATCGTTTTTCCCGCAAGGGGCAAGCATTGCGGGAACTATTCCGGACAGAAAGCACGATACCGGAAAAACCTGTCTGTATACCGGCGAGAACCCACACCAGGGCAAACACGAGCGAAACCGCCAGACAGGAAAAGATGTCCGGAACAATGGCTCTGTCAGTCGTCGGCAATCCCGACAAATGCACCAAGATTACGGGAGATGACATGCAGTTCTTCCGCCTGGGCTGAGAGCTCCTCGGTCGCCGCTGCCGTCTCCTCGGAACTGGCAGCGTTTTGCTGCATGACCCTGTCCAGATCGCTCATGGCATGCCCGATCTGGGCAATTCCCTCAGTCTGCTCTCCCGAAGCAGTCACGATCCCCTCAGCCAGTGCCCTGATCTTCCCTATCCGTTCAACGGTCTCATCAAATGCGGTACCCGCACTGCGGACAAGCCCGACGGTCTCCTCGGTTTTACCAAGCGTGGCGTCAATCAGCCCGGTCGTTTTCCGGGCCGCTTCAGCCGAGCGCTGGGCAAGCAGGCGAACCTCTCCCGCAACAACCGCAAATCCGGCCCCGGCACTCCCGGCCCGTGCGGCCTCGATCGCCGCATTGAGGGCCAGCAGGTTGGTCTGGAAAGCTATCTCATCGATATCATGAACAATATGCCTGGTCTCGGCCCCCTGAAGGCGGCTGGCTTCACTGGCCTCGCTGGCCTTCTTCATCAATGTGCGCGCTTCGTCAACCGAAAGGGCCGCTTCGCGGGTCAGTCTGTCCGTCTGCTGCGAATTGTCGTGATTGAGCCGGATCATCGCGCCCATTTCCTCAAGTGAAGCTGCCACCTCCTCCAGAGCCGCAGCCTGACTGGATGCTCCCGACGCCATCGACTGACTGGCCGATGACAACTGTCCGGCCGAAGAAGCTGTATAGCGTGCCGTGTCAACCAGTCTGCCGGCCAGATCACGCAAAAAACGCGTAGTCGACCGGACAAGCAACCAGCCAAAAAGGATTGACACAAAAATGACCAGCAGACCAATACCCACCAGCGTTGCTTCCGCTGTCGCTGCCACGCTGGCCATCTCGTCCAGCGTAGCCGCCCGGGCACTCCCGACCAGACTGGTCGCACTGTCAAGCTGTTTCCTGATCTCGTCCAGACTCGGCCGGGTGATTTCAGTCAGAACCCGCAACAGACCATCTTCGCCACCTCTGGCCATCCTGAAATCACGCACCTGAACAGCCGAAGCATGCAACACCCGATGCGGCTCTTCGATGGCACTGAACACTGCCCTGAGACCAGAAAGCCAGCTTTCAGCCCGGACCCGTTCCGGCCCATAGAGATACTTCCCAAGCAGGCAAGCCTTGTGATCAAGCTGGATGTCCAGCTCACGCGCAGCGGGATCAAGCGAATACTCCTGCAGCTTCCGGACCCAGTCGAGATGGCCGATACGGATTGCATCAAAGAGATGCAACCGCTCCTCGCTGGCCGAAACTTCGGCACTGACGGATCGCATTACTCCCAGCTGCAGCAGGGCAACCACAAGCAGTATCGCCATGATGAAAATGATGCTCCCAATACCGAAGCCAGTCCGCCTGCCGATTGTCAGATGTGATTTCACAAAGCTTCCTCTGTCCGCAAGATGTTGTCCGACTAAGGATACGACACAATGGTGCCATTTCAAACGCATTCAGCCACCCGCTGAAGCAATTCCTCTCATCTGCGCCTGCCACAACAGGCCAGCACTGCGCATTTGCAAGACACCCTGATTGACGTCCGCTGTAACTACAGATACACTGTGCGTGGCTGACCAGACCGAGACTTTGCATCCCCAGCCAGGCGGAGGCGTCCCATCAAACACAGCGGCCCGGGCGGAAAACGCCGGATCATTATCATCATCTGCATCCTGATGGCAGCAGGCTTTATCGTCACCTCGCTGGCCAGCTATTTTGTCGCACGTGCCAGCATCAGGAGAAATATCGTCGACAACGACCTGCCCCTGACTTCGGACAACATCTACTCCGAAATCCAGAAGGATCTGGTCCGTCCGACTTTCATTTCTTCGATGATGGCACGGGACACCTTTTTGCGCGACTGGGTCCTCTCAGGCGAACGGGACACTGCAAGCATCACAAAATATCTTCGCGAGATCAAGGAGCATTACAACACGCTGACGAGTTTTTTCGTTTCCGAGCGCACCCGCGTCTACTACCAGGCAAACGGTGTTCTCAAGCAGATCAGGGAGGGGGAACCCCGCGATGCGTGGTACTTTCGCGTGCGCACCATGCAGGCACCCTACGAGATCAATGTTGACCCTGATATGGCCAACAGGGATGCGCTGACCATCTTTATCAATTTTCGCGTGTTTGACTTTGCCACCAATTACATTGGGGCTGCAGGCGTAGGCCTGACAGTTGATTCTGTGCGCACCCTTGTAAACGAGTATCAGAAGCGCTATCAGCGAAGAGTCTACTTTGTAGACCGGACCGGGCGGATCATGGTCTCAGGGAAAAACTTTTCCTCCGAGGGAAAAAACATCCGGGAAATGCCCGGGATCTCGACCATCGCCCAGACTGCACTCGCCGCTGCCGAGACCGCGCTCCAGTACGATGAAGGGGGAGAAACACATCTTTTGAATGTCCGCTACCTCTCCGAACTGGGCTGGTATCTCTTTGTTGAACGAACCGACATCGAGGCGATCAGTGCTATCCGCTCCGCCCTCTTCGTCAATATTGTCCTCTGCATCGGGATCACCGCCCTGGTTCTCTTTCTCATCTCCCTGACGGTCAACCGCT